>JAIOSX010000121.1 GCA_021107345.1 Candidatus Aegiribacteria sp. | reverse complement strand
CCCTTATCTCAAGTGAAGCTTCCTTAAGAATCCTCCTCTTCTCGAAATCAAGATCCAGGGAGGCTTCCCGCATGGCATTACCGTCTTCGACAAGTTCCGAGGGTTCAATGAAAATCGTCTCACCGCTTTCGGAGCGATCGTGAACGATTCCTCGAACGTCGCTTTTCCTGGAAGAAATTACAGGCAGAACATACCTTCCATCCCTTAATGTAGGGGGGATATCCCTGAGTATATTCCTGCTGGAAAGAGATACCGAAATTTTCGCTATCCTCTTTGACAGTTTCCTCTTAATTCTGTCTACCTGTTTTAAGAGCCGGGAGAGTTCCCTGGACGCGTCTGGAGACAGTTCTCCATCCGGAGTAGTTATTGAAAAAAGTTTATCTGACAGTTCCTTCAGTCTGGGGATCCGTTCGAGATGCTTGTCAAGAGCTGAATTATCAGCTGTTTCATTCCTTTAGCAGTCTACGGATTCGACGAATCTATCCATATCGGAAAGTACTGACCCGATAGCTCGGAGCTGCAGTGGATCAAGCACTATCACGCCATCATCAAGCAGGGCACATATATCATTCAGGCTGTCGTTACCGCCTGCCGGAACCCTGATGCCGATATCGAGAAGTGCCGCTGCAGCCTCTGTCTCACACTGAAGATCACAAGCCTCTTCCTTCCTCCAGCCCGGAGTAAGAGACATGACCTTCGAGCTTCCTATCCGGCATAAGGTTCTGGCGGCAATATCCTCAAGGACTTTCCGATATTCGAGACGTGTAAGAGAACTGGTCATGGTAAATAATCCTGCGGTAACTATGATGAGGGTACGAAATGGTCTGATTCACCAAGCTCCTTCAGTACCTTTTTCTCCTTCCTTGAAAGCCTTTCCGGAACGTATATATCGGCAATCACTACAATATTGCCCCTGCCGATGCCCTTCAGTTTCCTGATACCTTTTCTTTTAAGAACAAGCCTCTCTCCCGGTTGTACAGCAGGAGGAATAGTAATATTCATGGTTTCGTCCTCAACGGCGGGAATAGTGATCTCAGTGCCCAGTGCCGCATCGGGAAAGGATATTCTGGTTCTGTAGATCAGATCATAACTCTCGCGCTGGAATTCAGCATAATCGATATTCGTTATCCTTAGAATAAGATCACCGGGAGGACCGTCATCCTGCGGAAAATGCCCCTGTCCTCTGAGCCTTATGAAGTGCCCCTCGGAAATACCCGCAGGTATATCTACCGAGATCCTCCTTTCTCTGGATTCAAGCCTGGATCCCAGGCAACCGGAACACATTTTCACGGGGATACTGCCCCTGCCTCTGCATGAGGGACAGACCGTAACCGACTGCATGTCTCCCAGGAGGGTTCTTCTTACAGTTCTTATCCTCCCCTGTCCACCGCACCTGTCGCACTGTTTCATTCCTTCTTGAGGATCTGCGCCCGTTCCATCGCAAACGCTGCAATGCTCATTTCTATCTATTGTTATCTCCCTGGAACAACCCAGAGTAACTTCTTTAAGACACAGCTCAATATCAATGACAGCATCCGCGCCGACGGATGCTTCCCTCTGTCTGCCAAATCCGAAAATACCCTGAAAAGCCCGAAGGGCATCGTCCATTCCAAATCCGCCAAAGAAATCCGACATGTCAGGCATTCCATCCGCCGAACCCGTTCTATCGAATCTCTGTCTCTTACCCGAATCGCTCAGAATTTCGTAAGCCTGGGTAATTTCCTTGAATGTCTCCTCGGCAGCCCTGTCTCCGGGATTTCTGTCGGGGTGGTATTTCAGGGCGAGTTTTCTGTAAGCACTTTTGATAGTCGCGTGATCATCGTCACGCTCAACACCGAGAATATCGTATGGATTACTGCTCATCAAACCACATCCGTAATAAGGTTCATAATCTAAATTTCATCTGCCAGCCGATGGACTGTTGCTGATAATCCATCGGATGTATATCCAGTATTTTCCGAAACAGAAATATAGTAAGGAAATGCTTTTAATAAAAAATCAGCATTTATAGGGAATGCAGCGCATCGGAAACGGAGTGGTCAGTCGGTGCCCTCTCCTTGATCCGGCGTTTTCATGTCAGCGGAGTTGTCTTCTTCGTTAAGGGTATCTACCATATTCAGGATATTGCTGGTGGTATGCAACACCATGGCAAGATCTTTCTTTGTACTTTCTATGGAAGCAATGTCAGAACTGTCACGGGCGTTTCTCAAATCATTGAGGGCTGTTTCAAGCTCTAATATCGAATCCCTGTCAAGCCTGTCCCTGCTTGTTTTGAGTAGTTTTGATGCCTCATATATCAACTGATCGGCAATATTCCGCTGCTCGATCAGCTTGATCCTGTCATGATCGGCTTCCCGGTAGTGCCTTGCATCCTGAATAAGCCCCCGAATATCGTCATCTGAAAGCCCGCCGCTAGGGTTAACCTTCAGTTCCTGGTGCTTACCGGTAACCGCATCCTTGGCATTGACAAACAGGATTCCGTTGGCATCGACTGAGAACGTCACCTCTATCCTGGGAACACCCCTTGGTGCAGGACTGATGCCGACAAGCTCGAATCTTGCGAGACTCCTGTTATCCTCGGTGAGTTCCCGCTCGCCCTGAAGAACGTGAATACCAACTACCTGCTGATTATCCACTGCAGTGGTGAACATTTTGCTTCTCTTTATTGGCAGAGGGCTGTTCTTTGCAATAATGGGAGCCATAACACCACCAAGAGTCTCAACACCCAGTGTAAGTGAAATGACATCAAGAAGTACAAGATCCTTCCTCTGACCTGAAACTACGGATCCGGCTATCGCGGCACCCATTGCAACTACCTCATCGGGATTCACACTGTGAACAGGTTCCTGTTGAAAAGCTTCCTCAACCAGCGACCTGACCATGGGTATCCTGGTGGACCCGCCGACAAGAACAACTGTCTCCAGATCTTCATTTGTAAGACCGGCGTCCTTCAAAACCTGATGGCAGAGAGGCCGTGTGCTTTCAACCAGATCCTTGATAAGCCCTTCGAACAGGCTGCGTGTAATCAGTATTTCAAGGTGTACCGGTCCCTGTTCACTAGAGGCAATGAAAGGAAGGTTAATTGAAGTTTCAAGAGCCGCAGAGAGTTCACACTTGGCCCTTTCAGCTGCTTCACGAACCCTTTGAGGGGCTACGGGATCTTCTCTGAGATCAATACCTTTTTCCCGTTTGAATTCGTTCATTATCCATTCAACCATCAGTGCGTCGAAATCGTCGCCGCCCAGCTGAGTATTTCCAGTTGTGGCTTTGACTTCAAAAATTCCATTCACTACCTGAAGAACGCTTATATCGAAGGTACCACCCCCGAAATCGAACACGGCTATCTTTCTACGTTCAACAGCGTCTGTAAAGGCAAGCGCGGCTGCCGTAGGCTCATTAAGAACACGCTTCACATTCAACCCGGCAATGGTGCATGCGTCCTTTGTTGCCTTTCTCTGTACTTCGTTGAAATGAGCGGGTACTGTAACAACTACATCGGTGACTTCCTCCCCGAGGTATTCCTCTGCTCTGTATTTCATTTTCTGGAGTATCATCGAGGAAATTTCCTGTGGGGTGAAAGTCCTGCCGTCTCCTATTCTTACGACAGCGTCTCCCTGGTCATTGGGAACTATATCATATGATACGTTGAATATTCCCTTACTGAGTTCATCGTACTTTCTTCCCATTAACCTTTTAACACTTGTTATGGTTTCTTTGGGATTAGTTATCGCCTGCCTTTTGGCAACAATACCTACAAGCCTGTCTCCCGCAGGTGTAAACGCAACAACAGAAGGCATGACTCTGGGGCCTTCTCCGGTCTGTATGACAATGGCGTTTCCACCTTCGCATATTGACATGCAAGAGTTAGTTGTTCCCAGGTCAATACCAATTGTACAGCCCAAAACTCCTCCTTCAAATGCACTTTATTAAATTCCTGAATTCTGCGTTCACATTCAGAATAATCCAAACAGGAAAACCGAATACAGTGTAGAATAATGGAAGTTACTCCAAACTCCAAACCTCCAAAACCACACCTCTGTAACTGTACGCTATAACTTCTATAATGTAAACTCATCAGCAGTATCAGCAAAGTAAAATCAATCCCCATATCCAGGATCTCCCCGGACCGACTGTACCGACTCGGTATCCGGAGAAAACAGTACGCCATTTTCACAGATAATCGCTGTAATGAGCAGGGCCGGTGTTACGTCAAATGCCGGATTCCATACTCCTGCGGCTTCCGGAAGCAGCTTCCTGCCTCCAAGGGCGGCAAGTTCATCCCTGCCCCTGTGTTCTATTTCAATTTCGCCTCCACAGGAAGTTAAAATATCAAATGTGGAGAGAGGCGCAACAACGTAAAAGGGGATTCCATGCGCTTTTGCCGCAAGCGCTAGTGGATATGTCCCTATCTTGTTAGCAGCGTCTCCATTGGCGGCTATCCTGTCGCTGCCTACTATAACGGCATCTACCTCCCCCGTTCTAAGAAGTGAAGCCGCAGCGGAATCTGGCAGCACATCAACCGGGATCCCCGCCCTTGAAAGCTCCCATGATGTCAATCTGGCGCCCTGAAGAAGTGGACGGGTCTCATCTGCATACACTTTCCTCAGAAGATTTCGGTCCCATGCTTCGTATATCACTGCAAGGGCTGTTCCGAGACCTGCGGTTGCCAGTCCTCCTGCATTGCAATGAGTCAGTACGGTTGAACCGCTCTCCAGTAGATCGGCACCGAAACGTCCCATCCGTCTGCTGGCTTCAAGATCGGATCGCATCATTTCATGGGCGGATTCCAGAAGGGAACGAACCGCGTTTTCTCTGTCCGGATTCCTGTGAAACACATCTCTCTGGATCTCAAGACAGTGAAAGAGATTGACCGCTGTGGGCCTTGTTCCTTCAAGTATGTTGATCTTCGAATGAAAAGTATCATTGAATTCTTCACCGGGATCTGAGGTTATAGCAGCTATCACGGCTCCGAAAGCTGCTGCGATTCCAATAGCGGGTGCCCCTCTGACGGCAAGGGTACTTATGGCTTCCGCCAGGGAATCTACATCCATGCAGTCAATATAAGTTTCCTCTGAGGGAAGTTTTCTCTGGTCCAGCAATCGCAGGAAACCATCCATCCATTGCATGGTCGGCAGAGGAATCATATCAGCATTTACCTGAAATAACGTCCAGACACACCTTGAGGATACTCGGGGGTTCCATCAGCCTGCCCGTGCCTTCAGTGCCGCAGGCAAGAGATCCCGTTACTGGCCCTGCAAATATTACTCCGCGGCTCTCAAGTATCTCGATATTTGCGGTCGTAGCGCTGTTATTCCACATCCTTGTGTTCATTGAAGGAGCCATAATGACCGACGCTTCGCAGGCCAGAAAAGCGGAAGACAACAGGTCATCGGCCAGTCCATTGGCGGACTTGCCCATGAAATCGGCAGTGGCCGGGACAACAGCAAAGAGATCAATACTGTCGGTCAGCGTAATGTGGGGAACGGGATCACCGGGCTGCATAGTGAAAAGCGAGCTGTAAACAGGTCTTCCGGTCACACAGGCAAGCTGAGTTTCGGAAATGAAATGAAGGGCACCCGGAGTAAGAACACCGTCAATTTCGAAGCCTTCCTTTCGCAGCAGGGAGGCGAGCATTACGCCCTTGAAGGCTGCTGCGCTGCCCGTGATCCCAAGCAGAATTCGTTTAGTTAACATTTGAATACCTTTCACCGAT
>JAIOSX010000340.1 GCA_021107345.1 Candidatus Aegiribacteria sp. | reverse complement strand
AGAATATGCTTCATACTCGTGCGGTCTAACTTGAACATCAGTCCCCCCTGTCCATTGCAGCTCCTGGTAATAACCTATTTGTCATAAGTCTATTCTGGTCTGTATAAATGAATCGGGTATTACGAGTTCGTAACAGATTGTAACACCTTGATAAAGGCTTTCTAGGATTCAGCACGGTTGCTGTTCAATTCAGTCCGTTGTTTTACTCAGCTGAATCATTCCATCGTTTTCGATTCCCTGTGAGGTTACAATCAAAAGAACCCTTTCAGATTCGATAAGCGGAATCCTCAGTACAATGCCGCAGTCCGAACTGATCTCTCTTGGAGTGGGTATTAGTTTGCAGGGGATTCCTGCAGATTTGACCGCCTTTTCCGATAGAAGTGCGTGGCTGACAGAGGGAATCATCAGTACAGCATACTCTGATGAGTTCATATTGACACTGTTCTATCCGCCTTAAGCATTGTCTCAGCTATATCATACATGTTGGATATTTTGCCCGCGAGAATATCTTCTGTCAGATCGAAATATCCCAGGCAGGTTCCGCAGACAAGAATCCGGATTCCTTTCATTTGTAAAACCCCTAGATCCTCAAGGATAGGGGAGCCTTTCACAGCGAGTTTCACTCCGCTGTTGTAGAATACTATCGTATCCGGGATTACGTCAGACTCGGTGAGTGTATGAAATAGAGCCCTGATAAGTATATTTCCCAACTCATTGTCTATTCCACTGCCCATGTGAAGAGATGGAACGGAAAGGACAAGTGAATCGTCTCCGGAAACAGTTGAATATTCACAGGAAGAAGCGGGTTGATTGGATTTTTCTCTTTCGACATGAATCATGAATCCATTTTCGATAGATTCACATTTTGAGGAACAACCGTTCCTCTGAATAAACATCTGCACATTGTCTGCCTGTTCAACTCCGGATACAAGGATGCTGAATGCGCCTTTATGCTCCTTCTTTGCACGTTTAGCGATAAGAACCGGCTGGGGACATGGGAATCCCCTCGCGTCAATTACATTATCCATCTTTTTCTCCTTCAATCAAGCAGTATACCTTTTCCCTCCGCGATCTTTCCGATCACACGCAGCGGTTCATTGAGATCCCGAGCGTGGTTGATTGCCGCGCTCAGGTTTTCGGGAGGAACGGTCATTATGAGACCGCCGGAGGTCTCAGGTGAATGGATCAGTCTTATCAATTCTTCGGGAATGTTTTCGGTGATATGAACTTTATCCGAGTAAGCCTCCATGTTCCGACAGGTTCCGCCCGGAAAAAGCCATTCATCGGCGTATTCGCGGGCACCCGGAAGGAATGGAAGACTGCTGGTGTTGAAGCGAATCATAACACCACTCCTGTCTGCTATCTCAAGGCTGTGTCCTGCGAGACCGAATCCCGTGATATCGGTACAGCTTGTGGCTCCGGATCTTATCGCAATAGTGGCGGCATTCCTGTTAAGGTGTGACATTGATACAGTGGCTGCTTGAAGATGCACATCAGAGACAACATCACCCTTGAGAGCCGTAGCGATGATACCTGTTCCCAGAGGCTTGTTCAGTATTACAATATCGCCTGGACGAGCTCCTGTCTTGGTCAGAATACGATCAGGATGTACTAATCCCATTACGGCAAGACCGTATTTGGGTTCCTTATCCATAATTGTATGTCCGCCGCCTAGTACACCACCAGCTTCCGCGATCTTCTCTGCTCCACCAAGAAGTATTTTCTTCAGAATATCCAGGGGAAGTTCATCAGGGAAAGCCGTGACATTCAGCGCCATAGCTATATTTCCGCCCATGGCGTAGACATCGCTCAGTGAATTAGCGGCGGCTATCGCTCCGTACATATATGGATCGTCAACAACGGGAGTCAGGAAATCCACGGTCATTATAACAGCAACATCATCACTGATTCGGTACACAGCGGCATCATCGGCATTGTTGAGCCCGATGAGCACTTCAGGATGCTCCTCATCCCGGAAGATTCCTGCGAAAGCTTCAAGTATGGTGGAAAGGGCTCCCGGCCCCATCTTTGCAGCTCAACCAGCAGCTGTTGCAAGAGTCGTAAGCCTTATCTTACTGATATCCTTTTCCACGTTCAGATCCTCCTTTCAGCTATCAGGCGGACAGCATCAATTGTTGTATCGATCTCCTTAATCGTATTGAAGGGTCCCGGACTGAGCCGTACTGTTCCATCTGGAAATGTTCCCAGCGTCCTGTGAGCACATGGAGCGCAATGAAGTCCGACTCTGCAGGCTATACCAAAGCGCTCATCCAGGATTCCCGCTATGTCGGAATTTGATACCCCTTCAACGATTAATGAAATAACAGGAGTACTGTCACTATTTTCGGGACACCCCTGAATCGAGATACCATCGATTTTCCTTAAGCCTGATACGAGTCTTTCCGCCAACTTCCGCTTTATACTCTGAATATTATCATCACTCATAATGAATGAGATTCCGGCTTTCAATCCTGCCAGCCCGGCTATATTCGATGTCCCGGCTTCAAAACGGTCAGGGAGAAATTCCGGATGGTGCTCATATTCGGATCTGCTGCCTGTCCCACCCATGACCAGAGGACGAATTTCGTGGATATCAACCCTGCTTCCGAAGACTATACCCCCCGTTCCTGCAAGACCGAGTAACCCCTTGTGTCCTGTAAAAGTGATGATATCCGTATTGAGCTCTTCCATGTTCACAGGGATTGATCCCGCGGACTGGGCGGTATCCAGAAGCAGAAGAAGTCCGTGTTTCCGGGCAAAGGCTCCGATTTCTCTCACAGGTTGTGTTGTGCCGCATACATTAGAGGAATGATTGATAACGATAAGACGTGTATTGAAGGTAAGAGCACTTTCAAAATCGTCTGGATCCAGAAGTCCGGTTCCCGAGCACTTCACGAATGTCAGATTGATTCCCATACTCTCAAGGTGGCGGAGAGGTCGGACAACCGAATTATGCTCCATCCCGGTTGTCAGGACATGATCTCCAGATTGAAGATAGCCTTGAAGAACAGTATTAATAGCATGCGTGATGTTATGAGTAAAAACCACTCTCAGGGGATCGGATATACCGAAAAATCCAGCGACTGTGGTTCTGACGGAGAGGAGAACACGTGCAGCTTCAATACTCATGACATGTGCTGAACGGGAGGGATTCGCACCAGTTTTTGTAATACATTCGGTAATTGCTGAAATAACCTGAAGAGGTTTTGGCCAGGATGTGGATGCGTTATCAAGATAAATCAACTCAATATCTCCTGTGTCTCGGACGGGAACCGTATCCTGTCACTGGAAACAGTCAGGACATCATTTTGAGTTGATCAGGAGGTCAGATGAAACCTCCTTTCTGACTCATATATCCGGCTGTCCAATGAATAAGCTTGCAGCGCCACCTGGTGCCGCAGGCCGGAGTTCAGGTACGCCGGATAATTCTCATTTCCACCATAGTACTACCTTCCATTTGCTGATTCATGATTATAGAAATACCTAGCGAACAAGTAAAGAATGAGTATGTTTGATTTCGTGAGAGACAGATTTCTCAGAAGATGGATACTACTATTCCAATAAGGCAAACTGCCTTTGTATTTTAAACAGTATACCTATTATTAATTATATTAATATTATAAATACATTCACCTTATGAGCAGTAATTTTTCTGATTGCGTATAACTATTATCTAATTGCAATATGTAATAATACACGCCTGTACATGCACTATTACCATGAGCATCTTCCCCATCCCAGATCACGGAATAATCACCGGCATATTGATTTTCGTT
>JAIOSX010000353.1 GCA_021107345.1 Candidatus Aegiribacteria sp. | reverse complement strand
TGTCGGTAAATATACACTGGAGACTTGGTATCAGGATGTACGCTCCCCCTGAAGCCGGATCGCTGACAACTTACCCAACCTCTATTTCAGGTACATTGTCCTGCCATGGAATGTAATCCGCATCTGGTTCACACACCATTTCCAGCGGCTCAGGCGGAGGTCCGGGTCACTTCACCACTGATCGGTTCCGGAGGATTTTCAGTATAGTCCTTCATTACATGGAAGAGAATTTCGGCACTCATGTTATATACGCGTATGTATCGGTATGCTGTTCCGGACAGATTCATACACAACTTCTGCAGTATCGATCTGAAGGGTGAAACCCATGAGAAGAAGAAGTGCTGACCCTACTGAAAAGACAAATGAGAATGGTCTGCTGCCTGTACTGATTCTTTTACTGCTTCCCGCCATTGCGGTTTTTACAGGGCTTATTGTTCTCAACAGTATCTTCGCGACTTACATCCTTTTCTACGGCATGGTATGCATTTCCGTTCCACTGCTTGATCAGGTTGTTTTTCACAGTCAGACTATGAGCGAGTTTTTCAGGTACATCGGCTTTGTAAATATTAGAAAGTCCCTCCTGCCGGGCTTGATTATCGGAGCAACATTTCTGATCGCAATCTATCTTTTTTTCATGGTTTTCAGCAGACAACTGATCGATACCTCGTCCATGACGGAGACTCTGAACAGATGGGATCTGGATTCAGGGAATCTGTTCGTTTTTCTGTTCATGATGATCGTCGGAAATTCCATTCTGGAGGAAATCTACTGGCGGGGTTATGTGTTCGCAGGATTAAGGAAACTGACCGGACCTAGAAACACAGTAGTTCTGACGGCTCTGTTCTACACTTCATACCATTTGATTACGACAATAACTCTGTTCTCTGTTGCTGATGGATTGCTTCTGTCTGCGTCTATTTTTCTTGTGGGAGCATTCTGGGCCTGTCTTCGTATCAAGTATGAATCGATAATTCCAGCTGTTATCAGCCATCTGCTTGCTGATCTCGGATTGATGCTGATATATCTCAAGTATCTTGCCGTGTGATCGAAACGGTAACAGGAACTTGTTATCCGGCTTATTCCACCGTGGGCTCGGAATTCTCCGGTTTTACCTCAGTCCCTGGAGAAAATGGCCATGGTTTTCTGTCCGTGTTGTAGGACAAGAATTGAATGATCTCAGCTGCATAGATGCTTAGATCTTTGCCGAAATTTTTCAAGTTATCGTTCGGCTTGCGATTAATCATAGTGCAGATAAACTGAAACAGGGCTATAAAAGTAACCAGCATTGATACAAATCGCGCTACCACGAAATATATTATCATGAAAAGACCGCGTATCAGATCATCTGAGAAGTCTCTTTGGGCAGTGTTTTCTTCCATCGAACGATCTCCTTACTATCAGGGAGTAATGACAATACAGTTCCTGTAATACCTGGAATCTGTGATTCACAAGAAGACTAATAATGTCAATTACGATTTTGTCAAGCAAATCAGCAGAATGCTCCTGAACAGGCTCCTAGCTGTTCAGAACAGAATCACTACTCAGCTTCCGTAAGCGTAAGTATATAGATCCGCTAGTAATACTCATGTGAAATAATATTTGCCAGCAAACCATGCTCATCATCGGTGATTTGCCAGCTGATGTATTCAAGCAGCATTTCACTTGTTATTTCTCAAAGAATAATTGTACGGTTAGTCGCATAATTCAAAACCGCCATGGCGTAGTGGATTCAGGATGTGAATTCCCTTGAAGTGATACTCTTCTTTCCCGTTGTAGATAACAATTCCTGAATCAGATTTATCTCCAACAGTATCCCTGAAATTCCTTATCCCCTTTATAAAGTCAGGCGAGAATGTCTCCGCTGATTTTATTTCAACAGGTTGCAGCCTGCTACCATTCTGGATGACCAGATCAACCTCGTTGCCGTGAGAGTCTCTGTAGAAGAAGAGAGTGGGGCGATGTCCGTGGTTCAAGCGGTTCTTCAGAACCTCCAGTATTATGAGATTCTCATATAGTCCTCCTCGCAGCGGGTCGCGAGAAAGCTGATCCGCGCTGTGTATCCCGAGGAGAAAACAGACCAGACCGACATCAGTGAAGTAGATCTTCGGTGATTTAATTAAGCGCTTCCTTACATTCTCAAAATAGGGTTGAAGTTCGAAAACCACGAAAGAAGCCTTCAGGACATCAACCCATGTCTTGATCGTGGTTGAAGAAACACCAACGTCGTTGCTGAGCGCAGAGTAGTTAACGAGCTGCCCTGCCCTGCCGGCCAGAAGACGGATAAACGCCTGGAATCTTCCGAGATCCTTAATGTTAACCAGTGAACGAACATCACGCTCGACATATGTCTGAAGGTATCCTGCATAAAAACGCTGTGGCTTCAGTTTCCTGACCTGAAGACGGGGAAACGACCCTGAACAGCAGAGATGGAGCGCGTTCCACCGTTTCTTAAAATTAAGCATCTCTGTAAAGGAGAACGGAAGCAGGTTCAAAATCGCTGTTCGTCCGGCAAGTGTTTGACTCACTGCCTGATGCAGTTCCGGCTGATGGCTTCCCGTCAGAATGAACTTGCCGGGTGTATCATCTGCATCAACAATTCCCTGGATGTAGGACAGCAGAGACGGAACTCTCTGTACTTCATCAATGATAGCACCATCCGGGCATTCTGCAAAGAAACCGCGTGGATCTTCGGTGGCCAGTCGGCGCACATCCGGATCCTCAAGGAGACGATAAGTCTTGTCCGGGAAAGCCATCTGGACCAGCGTTGTCTTGCCGGACTGTCTGGGTCCCAGAACAGTGACAACAGGGTACTCGCCGGCACTGTCAAGCAATTCAGCCTGAATTACACGTTGAATTTTCATTATCGTAAGATGAATTATTTGTGTGTATATGTCAAGTTGTACTTTAATATTGCACAGATATACTGAGAATGAATACTTGTATCATTGGAATTTCTGAAGATTTGGATCAGAACACAGGTCCTATTCAGCTTCAACGAACGTAAGTATATAGATCCGCAAAGAGTAACTCACAATCAGGAAGAATCTCAAGTATATATAGATCATTTTATTATCCGCCGCAAATGCATGCCGCTTTCAGTGAACCAGGTGTTATCTTCCTCTTTGCTTACCCCTGAATCAAACCGAACCTTTCAAGTATTTACGGGTTGATTG
>JAIOSX010000202.1 GCA_021107345.1 Candidatus Aegiribacteria sp. | reverse complement strand
AAGGGCTTCGTTTTCTATTACATCGCCGGACAGATCATCGGTGTTGTACCCGTCATACATGAGTTCTTTTGAAAGCATGTGAAACACGATTTCGAGTATCGCACCCCTCCGCTGGCTATAGGCTGACCTGAGAAGTTCGATATACGTGTATTTTCTTCCTCCCGCAATAACAACTTCGATTACTGTGTTCATACGTTTTTCAGCAGATTCATCATCGTACTGCGATTCGTAGCCGTAGGGTATCTCCGATCCACTAATACTCGTAATTTCAAAGAGAAACACAGCATCTTCATCGCTTTCAATAACATCGAAAATCCCAACAGTATGCCTTCCAATGCTGTCAATTCTCAGGGGTTCATGGTCACTGCCGGAATACTTACTGATCTCCACCTGGTCTGAAAGTCTGAATACTAGATTCATCTGCTCAGCATAAGGATGCTCTAGAAGGTAGTCAGCGGTAATCCCGGAGGTATCATCCGCGACCCCCCACCGTTCACTGTTAAGGTCTGCTGTCAGATAATGCTTCTCTACGTCTCCGGGTCGGGGGCCTGCCTTGCTGTACATGAAGAAGGGTTGCTCGGTGATTCTTCCGTTTCTGATATATGGATCAAGGCGGTTCTCGAATATTGCATGTCTCCACTGCCTGGCTCTGCGATGAAGAGCTTGAAGGGTTGAGTGTACAGCTTCCATCTCGTTATCTGAAAAATCCTCTGTATCGAAAAATGGCTCACTGACCATCCTCCACAGAAAAGCTGCAAGGGACAAGGAGGGATAGTCCGTATCGAGAGCGTTCATCACAAGTTCACAACGGTCAGTGATACTTTGCGGCAAAGTCCCCCGCTGAAAATCGATGAGAATATCCCGGACGGGATCTTCTGTATCATATTGGCTGAGTGACAAATAGATGCTTCCCTGCCGGCTACCGGCTGAAAGTTCCACATAATGATTCATGATTATTCCATCAGCAAGCGAAGGATCAAAAAACTCCGGCTGAATATCAGAAGTTTTCACTGTCTGGATTTCCGATCCCCGGCTCTGACCCGCAGCCAGGGCTCCGAGACAGACAGTAATTCCAGCCGCTGTTTTTAATGAATCCGGAACATGCCATATTTCCCTGAAGCATTCCTTCCCGTTTTTCCTCTGCAGCCAGCAACCGGATCTGCAGGCGGGATGGTAGATACACTCCCTGCACTTTCCTTCGGGTTCCCACTCCCGAAGTTTACTGAAACCCTTTTCCCATATTTCCATGAGTGGCTTCTGATGAATGTTTCCTGCACTGAAAGATCTGTCCAGCGTTGTACATGGGACTACTTCTCCGTCAGGCAGTACAACGCATTGAGATCTTCCGGCTCCGCATGTCAGTGGAAAATCCCTTACAAGGGGTTCATGGCTTCCAAGGTATCCGATCTCATCGGCAAATTCAACCTGGAAGTACTTCCTCTTACGGGCAACGAACATTATCAGTTTCTTCAGCTGCCTTTTTGACAGAAACAGGTCTGAATGGTATGCGGCTCTCCCTTCGGGAACCAGCAGGTGAATTCCCCACTGGTCAGCACCGCTTGCAGCCACAAGATGAAAGGTTTCCTCAAGGTACCGGTAATTGATACTTGTCACTGTGGTGCCAGCGCAGACTCTGACACCCGGCAGGGATTTGAAGAAGTGGATAGCCTCTATCGCCTCTTTCCATGCTCCTTTACGTCCCCTGAATGAATCATGAATCTCACGAGGTCCATCCAGGCTCACCGCCACAAAACCGGGGCTGTTTCTCCTTAGCGCTTTCATCTGATATTCTGAAGGCATCACGGCAGTGTTCAGTGTCCAGTTCTGTTCCCGGAACCCTAGATAGTCTGCGATTTCAGAAATATCGTTTCTTGCAAGAGGCTCGCCACCTGTTACGAGAAACTCCTCAACACCTATTTCAGCGATTTCATCGATGAGTTTTTTAACTGATGGCAATGGCATGTCGTCAAACCCGTTATCCAGGCTGACGGAAAGGCAGTGCCGGCAGCTGAGATTGCATTTAAGCGTAGCCATCCATTGTACAAGAACGGGAATCTTTGAATAACCATTTCGGGAAAAGAAACCGCTGCTGTGTGAAGCACTATCCGGGCTGTATTTAGTGAAAGAACCCATACCCTCTCCTCTCTGTATACCTTACAATTATGTCATAAGGCGAGGAAAGCCACCCCGCTCTTTCCCGGCAGGTATCTCGAATTCAGAATGTATCCTTTGGGGCTTGAAGAATTTATTCAGTTCATTCTTCCATCTGCCCCTCTTCACCCACCTTTAGAACCCATATATCAGTATTACCAGCTCCCCACGATGCGGTATACCCTGAAACGATAAATCCACCTCCAGGAGATTTTATGATATCCTCAGCCCCTTCGTTGCCAACGCCTCCATGGGTTACTGACCATACCTCTTCCCCGGAATCATCAATGCAGAGAAGCCATATATCATTACCGCCGGCACCTTCTGATGCAGTACTTCCGGCAACTACGAAGCCCCGGGAACATGAAGTTACTGAGAACGCCATATCATCCATCTCCCCGCCGAATGTGGACTGGCTTATCAGATCTCCATCAATGGTAACTTCACCTATCCAGAAATCGTAGCCTCCTTTAATGCTCTCACAATAACCTGCAATGATAATATTCCCGTTATTCACCATGGTCATGTCAATCGGATAATAGTATCCCGGCTGAACATCAATGATTTCCATCCATATTTCATTCCCGGCGTCATCGGTCCTGAGAAGAAATGGAATCGCGTTATCACTTTCCCCTGCTACTACATACCCGGTAACCAGAAAATCTCCATTATCAATTTCCATTACAGCCTCGGCCATACCTGTGCCTGCTGCAGGAAACTGCCGATTCCAGAGTTCATTTCCCTGATTGTCAGCCTTGAGAAGGCTTATTACGGAACCATTTCCGTTAAGGGAATCAACGTATCCGGCCAGCACAAATCCACCGTCGGCTGTTTCAATCATGTCGTAGGTCCAGTCATCGTAATCTGTACCCAGGGTTTTATCCCAGACGATCTCTCCTTCATCATCAACCTTGAATATCCAGTTCTGCTGCCCCTCCTCCATCGTTGTTGTAACACCGGCAAGCACAAAGCAACCGTCTTCCGTTTCTACCCCGGCCACTGCAAGATCGGGCCACGGCCCGGAGAAGTAATCTCCTTCCCACAGGATTTCGTTATTAGCGTCGGTCCTCACCAGCATGCAATCAAGACCTCCGGGCCCCTCCGATGAGACAATGGAATAGGACACGTCAATTATGAACATTCCACAGGTGAGTATACCCCCATCCTCGGTGACCAGAGAAAATAGTGACTGCTCCGGCAGATCGGTGCCGTAGGTCTGTTCCCATGTGTCAGCGACAGCAAAGGTATTCGTTAACAATGCAATAGAAACCAGTAAAAATCCTGTACGCATAATGTTCCTCCCTGAAATTTGCGGTTAATAGTGAATGTAATTGCTTTTGCGATAAGCCCGTTAATCTCTAATTCAGATTCTGCATACAGGACATCTGCCGGAATTATGAAGAGGATATCGAGTTTCATGGAGGCTGTCAGAGGTGTATAACGCTGGATTCCTGAGGTTCGCCGTGTTCATCGAAATGCTCAATTCCAGATAGAGATCCATCATTGCTGTAGGTGTATCTTTCTATATGATATCCACCTGAAGATATTCCTGGTTCTCCGGATGGCTCCCAGATCTGTCTCTCAAGCATTTGACAATACTCACCGAACAAAAACCGGTATGAGTGCACATTCAGATCGTCCCTTGCTGGTTCACCTGCGTTATTGTAATAGCTTATGCTTACCAGGTTCCCCAATAAATCAAATCCGGAGACGGTTTCAGAAATACCCGTTAGCTCAACCGGTGCGCCGCTTGCATCAATTCTTCTCGATATCACTGCAAGATCAGGATCATTATACTCAATGGTATGAGCCCAGATTCCGTTGGTCACATGTCGAGAACCTGCAAGGTCATAGCTCATTGAGGAAGTCATCCTGCCGTATTCATCGTATTCAAACTCCCCTCTGTGAATCCCTGTGAAGTCAGTCGTGGGCTCACCATTCGAATCCAGCACTTTGTATCCGAGAGTAAGACCGTCTTCGGAAATGTCATAGAGCTGCCAGCCCGGATTGCTCGGATCGCTGACAGGGAATCCGTTCTCATCAAACCTTACCCTTTCAGTAATGTTTCCACTGGGGTCACAGGACATCTCAATCCTGAAAACACCCTCCTGAAGAGGAAGTCCGCTACCGTTAATGTTCATTGTCTCAATTGCAGTAACATTTCCATTCAAGTCAAACTGATATCTGTTATGAGCCATTTCCGGACTGGCAATGGGAATACCTGTAGAGTCACACATCATTCGATTGAACCAGCCCCCGGAATCGGGACTGAAGTGGATGCTCCACACAACACCATGAAGAGAGATCAGCTGCTGGTCTTCCTCGAGAAATTCAAGAAAGGATGAGCTGGTTTCAGGTTCCCTTTGTATTCTGTAGCTGCAGATTCCCTGAAGAGAAAACGAACTGCCGTCGGAATGGTAAAAAGAGATATTCTCATAATCTTCATCGTAGGAAAACTTGAGAAGTGAGGTAAAGCCGGCTACAGGAACATTATCACTCCTTCTTCCCCTCCAGAAACCAGCGGCTTCGGTGATTCGCCCCTGTGGGTCATATGAGATACCCACAGAGGGAATATGCATGGCTGTTTCCCATGAGATCTGATTTTGCGGGAT
>JAIOSX010000161.1 GCA_021107345.1 Candidatus Aegiribacteria sp. | reverse complement strand
GCATGAAAAGCCTGGATGAAATGATGGATGAAGATACTCTTTCGGCTGCTGAGACAGAAAAGCTTCTGGAAATTCTTCTTTCGGCCGGGATGCTTTCAGAAGCTGTTTCGATTGCCAGAGCGAACGGTTCGAACGGAATACTGTCCAAATTGAGGGATGGCCTTGCTGACACCAGGAGTAAGCTGAAGGAGAAGAGTATTAATAATGCCTTCAACATGGTTATATCCGGAAGGTCCGATGAAGCCCTTAAGATACTGGACAAGGCAGATAAAGAATCCTCAAAAGTTATGGATACAAGGGCTCTGGCGCTGTGGAATCTCGGTTATCGGGATCAGGCCATTTCAGTCTGGATGAAGGAATACAGAAAAACGGGAGGTGTGACTTCGCTGAAGAGGCTTTTCTGGGCTCTTGAACAGGCGGGTGCCCCTACGGAGAGAATCGCTCTTCGCAGGTTCATTGCATGGAAGTTTCCCGGGCTCACAGGGATTCTTCAACAGAAGGTTTTTGCGTATAACCCGAATCAGATAGAATTAATATCAGGACTTCGTATCGAGACGAAAACAAAGAAGGTGAAAAATGGATGACAAGCCGGAAGCTGAAAACACTGATCATACCATGGAGGAACTGATTACCGGAGTTGGAAAACTTGTTTACAAGCTCAATGAATCCGTGGTGAACATCGACATGCGTTTAGAAAAGCTTGAATCGGGCATTTCATCTCTGCTTATGGAAAGGTTTGAAAGTGTAACAGCAGAGCTGGTCAAGTCCAATGAGCTTCTTGCCGGTATGAGGAAAGACCTTGGCAGTGCTGAAGAAAAACTCCTGAAGGTTCTGGCTGAGGGACCTGAGGATTCCATCAAGAAGGAGTTGTTCTCAAAGGAACTGAGTGAAGTGTCCGTGATGATAACCGAATCTGCCTCATCCATCCAGAAGACGGTTACTGAAGTGATTGAACAATCTGACAAGAATAGAGGGAGTATTCTCTCGGAAAATCTGAAGGTTCTCTCTGATGGAATAGGTGAAATATCTTCTAAAATGGAGAAGGCCGGAGACAATATCCAGAGTAAACTCAAAGAAATTAAAACATCAACAGCGGAAGAAGTAGTTTCAATATCAAAAAGTGTCAGGGAAAGCACCGAAGCTCAGCGGGAACAGCTTGAACAGATGAAGGATCTGCTGACGCTTCATTCGGTTGAAGTTAAGGATAACAGGGTAAGCAGTTTGAACCGTTCCGCAATAGTACATTTCAACAATGCTGAATTCGATCATGCCCTTTCAGATTTGAAAGAAGCTATTGAGATCAACCCCGACAATCCCGAGCTGCTTGCGAACATGGCTCACATCAAAGCATCTCAGGGAAAACTTGATGAGGCGGAAGAACACTTCAGACAAGCTCTCGAAATAAACCCCGAGCTCGAACCTGCCATCTCCGGTCTTGGAACCGTGCTCGTGATTACCGGAAGAGCCGGCGATACTATCGATTTCCTTCAGAAGCATCTGGATGAGGATTCCAATGCATCGACCAGCATTCTTATAGCCCTGAGCAGAGCTTACATTTCCCAGGGTGACCATGCTAAAGCCCTGGCAGTTCTGGAAAAGGCTGAGAATATCGCTCCGGGACATCCTGAACTGGAACAGGAACTTGCCAAGTACAGGGAATAAACACGCTGTAATCGTTCTTTTACTCGCAGTGGCACTTATCGGGTGCAGAACACTTCAGCCGGATGAAAATCACGTTGATAACCTCTCAAGCCTGGAAAGAAGCATACTTGCTGAATTCAGTGGAGATTCACTGCTTCGGGAAGGGCTGGAAGAGCAGGCCAGGGATGCTTACCTGAGAGCTGCTATGCTCAGGACACAGCAGGATACCCTGAGAGCCAGTCTTGTATGGAAAGCAGCCGGATCCTGTGATTTACCCAGTCTGATCACCGCCCAGCTGCTGCTTGAGCAGTCGGATTCCCTGGCTCCTTACAGGTCACTGGAACTGGGTGGTGCCGGTATCGGCGAAGAGCTTTTTTCCCTAATTTCCCGCAATGACTGCGTTATGCCGGAATACCTTCGGCTTGTTCTTGCTGATTCCCTCATTGAGGCCGACTCCGCTGATCTTGCGTTGAGAGTTCTTAGCGGAGTTCCCGTGGATTTGCCCGAAAGGGCTTTAAGAAGAAGGATCATACTATCTTACAGGGGATATCTGGAAACCGGGCAGCTCACCGCAGCGGATTCCCTCTTAAGTGAAGTTGAAAGTATGAGCAGCGATGAACTCCTCTCCCTTCTGTATCATTACAAGGGTATCTGGATGCTGAAAAGCGGTATTCCAGGATACAGGGAAGTTCTTCTGCAGTCCTTTGAACTCTGGCCTGCTGCTCCGGTTCATGCCGCTGCTTACGACGAATTAAGGCTGGAAATACTTAATGACAGAAATTTTGCTGCTTCCGTTGCCGCCCCATTCTACAGTGGAGGTCTCTGGAACGAATTGTATGACATAGCCCGGAGCTCCACTGATCCAGATCCGCACCTGTGGTATCTTGCAGCACGTACGAGGGACAGGCTGGGTTTCTACGAAACAGCGGTCAGTATGCTCGATGAATATCTTGTCAGATGGCCCGCTTCCGTGGACGCACCCAACGCAATGATATATCTCGGTCGAGATCTTGGACGTTCCGGTAACTGGCAGAGGGGACTCACGGTTCTTGAACAGTACGGAGAGGATTTCCCTGAGCATTCCAGGATCGGAAACCTCCCATGGTATATTGGTGACATGCTGGTGGAGAACAGGCTCTGGCAACAGGCTATTCCCTGGTTTCAGTTGACCCTCGAACGTTACCCTTACAATGTTACAGCAGACGACGCTCACTTCTATCTCTGTTTTTCGCTCATTAAATCCGGAGGGATTCCAGCTGCCATAATCGAACTGAAGAATTTCATCTCCAGATGGACGAGCAGTGTATACCTTTCATCCGCGAAATACTGGCTTGGCAAACTCCTCTATTCAGAGGGTAATCCTGAAGGCATGGTCATACTTGAGGAGCTGATTCAGTCAGCACCCGCAAGCCTTCCCGCCTTTTTTGCGAGGGAGCTTCTCGGGCAATCGGCCTGGGAGCCGGATTTCACCGAAGAACCACTTGATGAATGGATGACAAGGCATGGACATACACCTGCCCTGCCGCCGGAAGCTGCACTTAGAGGGTTGTTTCTCCTGGAAGCGGGGTTGAGAAATTTCGCCGATGGTGAGTTCAGGAAGGCGGAAGAGATCGTCGGCGGGCCTGATTACCTTGCTCCTTTCTATCTTGAATACAATGTGTGGGAACGGAGACCAATATCAGGATACAACATGTGGGATCTGTCGGGCAGCGAGATCGACAGGCCCAGGGAGCTGTGGATGCTGCGCTACCAGATGGCCTGGCCGGAGCTTGTTGTTCCGGCTGGAGAGAAGTACGGACTTGATTCCCTCTTCGCATGGGCGATAATAAGGAACGAAAGCATGTTCCAGCCAACATGTTACTCGGTAGCAGGCGCAAGAGGGCTTATCCAGATGATACCGAGCACCTCCGAGTATGTTGCCATTGAACAGGGATGGGACGATTATTCCCCTGACAGGCTTTATGACCCGGCGGTTTCCATCGAATACGGAATCAGCTACATCTCAGGAGTAAACCGGGATCTTGGAGGTGACCCTGTAATGACCGCTGCCGCCTATAACGGAGGCCCTCATAATGCCGTTCACTGGGGCGCTGAGGATATGGAGCCAGACGAATTCTTCGCGCTGATAACCTACAATGAAACTAAGAATTACACCCAGAATGTTCATCATGCTTATATGATCTATAAGGCGCTGTATTTGGGGCCGGGCGTCACTTCTGGTTACTTACCTCAATGAAGTAACCAGAAGTGACGCCCGGCCCCGTTAAATAAACTCTTCGGTGGTGAACACTTTCAGAACTTCACCATCACGCACCAGCTCTATCCAGGCGATGTATCTGCCGTCGGGTGCCAGAACCGGCTGAGTTGCCCATTCTCCCTGCCGGGATGCCTGGGTGAGATAATCGGATTCCCTGTCCAATATCCATACCGTAGTAGGATCTTCCCAGGAACGTCCAAAGTCCGCCACCGGGAAAGGATCTTTCCTGCAGAATGCCAGCAATTGTCCTTCGCGGACTGCAGAGGCCTGGCTTGCATTATCCATGAAGACCTTGTCGATGCCCGATTCAACGTTGAGAAATCTCAGTTCCCATTCTCCCCATCCGCCTATCTGGAACAGCAGCACCCTGTTGGTTATCCACACAGGGTTGGATTCATGCCAATCCCACCTGTAGAAAGTCGTATCGGCTCTGGCTCGTCTTCCCGAAGGAGCATAGGTACCGATGATATAGAGTTCCTCATACCAGGTTGGATTCATTGCAAAATTCATGCATGCGATATTAGTTCCATCGGGTGATATCACAGGGGTGTTGACCCTGGCTTCCGAATACTCGGGCAGGAGCAGGAAGACTTCGGAAGAGAAGAGATCGGTTACGAAAATATCACTGCCAAGGAAACGCCTAGTAAAGCAGAGAACCGGATTACTGTAATGCCCCTG
>JAIOSX010000092.1 GCA_021107345.1 Candidatus Aegiribacteria sp. | reverse complement strand
CTCACCGTTGTTGAAAAGACAGGTTTTAGGCTGAGAACTCCTTCCGGTGGCATAGAGGGAGAAAGATCCATGAATGCTGACATGGGAGAGAGAGCTCTGGCGGAAAACACCGTTGAAATTGTACCGGGTCTCTTTGTTACAGGTATGGCTGCAAATGCTGCCATGGGAGCCCATCGAATGGGACCAATTTTCGGAGGGATGCTACTCTCTGGTAAAATTGCAGCTGAGAAAATTCATACTCTTCTTGGTGCGTACCACATTTCTTCAACTTAAAGGATAACATAGTAATCATCCATCGGTTCTCTTTCGGATGCATCAAGGAGAAGAGTGATATAGTATGCTATTCTATGTTTGTGCTGAATGACATATATTCAAAGCCGAATTGCATAGAAATTCGTCTATAATAGAAAAATCAATGAGAATTACTGCTTAATGAAAGAAAAGAGAGTCTCAGATGGCACTATTACCGAAAGAGATCCTGACCGAATGCATTGAGCGAAATGTTCATTTTCTTCGTTTACAATTCACAGATATTGACGGAATCATCAAAAACGTTGAAATACCTGAAAGTCAGTTTAAGAAAGCACTTTTAGGTCAAGTCATGTTTGACGGTTCTTCAATCGAAGGATTCACTCGAATCGAAGAGTCGGACATGCTGCTGATTCCCGACCCGGAAACTTTCGCCGTATTTCCGTGGGAAACAGAGCATGGAAGAGTGGGCAGGCTCATATGTGATGTTGTGAAACCTGACGGGGCTCCGTTTGACGGGTGCCCACGTACTCTTCTGAAACGAATGCTCGAAAAAGTCTGGAATATGGGATTTGATGTAATGGTTGGTCCTGAGGCGGAATTCTTCCTGTTTCACCTGGATGAATTCGGTGATCCTGTCACAGAGACGCATGACCAGGGAAGTTACTTTGATCTATCACCTGTTGATAAAGGGGAGGAAGCACGACGGGATATAGCGCTTGTACTGGAAGCAATGGGTTACGAAGTTGAAGCTGCGCATCATGAGGTTGCGCCCGGTCAACACGAAATAGATTTCAAGTATGCCAGCGCGATTAAAACGGCAGATAATATTGTTACATTCCGTTTTGTAGTAAAAAAAGTAGCTCTTTCTCACAATTTGCATGCGACATTCATGCCCAAGCCACTTTCGGATGTTAATGGCTCAGGTATGCATATGAATATGTCTCTGTTCAGCCATTCGGGAGAAAATGCTTTTGATGATCCCGATTGCGAACACGGCTTGTCTACCGTAGCAAAGGGTTTCATAGCAGGTCTTTTAAAACATTCACGAGCGTTTGTTGCGGTGACAAATCCATTGGTCAACTCATATAAAAGACTGGTGCCCGGATACGAGGCTCCTATCAATGTTGCGTGGTCTGAAAAAAACCGTTCACCTCTCATACGTGTTCCAGCTCGAAAAGGGATGGAAGCCAGATGTGAAATCAGGGTTCCTGACCCATCATGTAATCCATACCTTGCGCTTACTGTTCTGCTTGCTGCCGGGATGGATGGAATTGCGAAGAATATGGATTGTGGTGAACCTGTCGCAGGAAATATTTTTGAAATGAGTAAGCGTGAGAAAAAGAGAAGAAAAATATACCATCTTCCATCCAATCTCTTTGAAGCGTTAAACCATCTTGAGAAGAATGATGTAATTAAAGATGCCCTTGGGGAGCATATCTATACTCATTTTATGTTTAATAAACGTAGAGAATGGGAAGATTACATTAAAGTGATTCATCACTGGGAAGTGGAAAGATATTTGAACAGGTACTGAGTAAGTAAGCCGGGACTTTGAAGAAATGTATTGCTGAGCTGTATTACAATCTGAAATCAATTCCCGGACGGTAGCTGTCAGGAGAAGTTACGGGGTCCTGAACCCATCCGTTCTCAAACCCCAGTTCTTCAAGCGTTTCAACTACTGCCGAGTATTCCTCCGGTCTGAGTCTTCTTGAAAGCGGAGGATAACTTCGGGCATTGTGAGCGGGATAGTACTGGGACATAAGGCTTATGAAAACATCGTTGCCCAGTTCTTCCGCTATGAATCTAAGTACCTCTTCTGTTCCTGCTATCCCACCCGGCAGCACAAGTAGTCGAATTATTAATCCTCTTTCGGCCGTTCCCACCGGATCGGTCTTAAGTGTCCCCACCTGCCTGTACATCTCTTTGATGGATTTCTTTGCGGTCCCGGGGTAATCCGGAGTGTCGGAATAGATCTTCCCGTATTCGCAGTTCCAGTACTTGAAATCGGGAAGGTATATATCCACCAGGCCATCAAGAAGCGACAGCAGTTCCATGGAATCGTATCCGTTGCTATTGTATATGACCGGCAGGCTGAAACCGCTCTCGGCTGCCAGGCTCAGGGCTTCGAATATCTGAGGTGCGTAATGAGTAGGAGATACGAAACCAGCCGTTGGACAACCCTGTTTCTGAAACCGAAGCAGTTCTTCAGCAAGATCTGTTGCGGAACTGCACCACTCTGAAGATCTATTGTCCTCCGTCTGGCTGATAGAATGGTTCTGGCAGAAGACGCATTTCATGTTGCACCTTCCCAGGAAGATATTCCCCACACCGAAGCCCCCGGTAAGAACCGGCTCTTCTCCTCTG
>JAIOSX010000134.1 GCA_021107345.1 Candidatus Aegiribacteria sp. | reverse complement strand
TTGAAATCTGCGATGGCTGAGTCCAAGTCTCCATGCTCCATGTAAAACACACCCCTGGCATGGATTACCACCGCATCGAACGGAGCAACGATAACAGCCTGGTTCATGTCCTCGATAGTGGCTTCGAAGTCTCCGAGCTGATAATAGAAGGCCGCAGCTCTCTGCCGGTATCGGAGTGAGTTGTCAGGTTCAAGCTCTATAGCCCGGCTTAGGTCTTCCAGGGCAAGATCCACAGCACGGTACGGCGATTCCAGGTAGAATCTAGCACGGATTGCGTGCGCATGAGCATTAGTAGAATCTACGGATATTGCCATGTTGAGATCCTCCAGGGCTTCATCCGGCTGTCCTGCATTCAGTAGAAACAATCCGCGGTTGCACAGATAGAGGGCCGAATCCGGAGCGAGCGATATGGCGAAACTGTAATGAGAGTAAGCACTGTCATACTGACCAAGCTGAACCTCGAGAGCTGCCATAGTGTTGTAGTTCCCCACATTGTCGGGTTCCAGTTCTGCAATCCTGTAGCTGTCCTCCAGAGCCTGCTGATACAGTCCGAGGTAGGTAGCAGCCATAACTCGTATGGTGTAGGCGTCAACAGAATCAGGTGCCAGCTCAATTGCCCTTGCGGCGTAATCGATGGCATTTTCACAATCTTCCAAATGAAGAGCCACCGCGGCCGTGAGGATGTAGCCATCTGGTTTATCCGGCTCGAGCTCTATTACTTTTGCGGCGTCCTCTGTGGCGGCATCAGTTTCACCCATACATGCCAGGAGAGCCCCTCGCTCAAGAAGGAGAGATGTGTTGGAGGGATCATCGCTAAGCTGGGAATTCAACTCTGTCAGCAGGCTGTCCGATATCTCGGGGTTATCCGCATCAAAGGAAAACAGCATGCGCAGAGAGCCAGATTGGGCTTCAGATCCCGATGCAATGATGAAGACGCTAAGGGTGATAAGAATCGGTGCTATCCAGGAATTACGCATCGTGCAGAATCTCTTCGAAAATATGTATCTCTTCACAGGTTTCTCCTGTTCTTTCAACCATGCTCTCCTCGCGGTTCAGGATTCTATCCTGGATGGATGACTAAAGTGAGCGGTCCTTTGTCAGGCAGAAACGGAGGAATCCGCTCCCGTTTCACTTCATGGTTTTCTTCTATTTATCCGAATCCGTCGAGTCCCCATGGGCGTACATCAAACCCTGCGCGTTGTAGGAGTAACGGAAGTAAGCGGCATGAGGCTGATCATCACTATCCAGTACCAGGGAGGAAGAATGACCACGACCATCAACCGGTTCGATCGCCCATGAGGAACCGTCGTAGATGGCGCACCTCATTTGAGTACCAACCAGAACCCCGTATAATATTCTTGGTAAGTCATTGCTGTCCAGCCGGATTGATGTCTCTACCACACCCGTAGGGTCCCCGGTAGAGTCAACAATGCAGATCTCCCATTCTTCTCCGTTATAATGAGCGTACTTGAGGGCTCCGATTGTCCTGTCCATGTAAGAAATGTGAGGCAGATTCCTGCTGTCTACAGCGATATGCGCATCGTACCCGACATTTCCCTCGCTGTCAACTGTCTGGACGTTCCAGAACCGTTCTCCTCTTACGGCATATCTGAGGTCATAATTAGCTTGATCGAAATAGGCCACATGAGGAGTGTCGTCAACTCCAAGATCCATGGATACGTTCAATACAGCACTCAGGGAAGGATCGATCGTGGAATGAATCCAGTCGGAGCCCACTCTCTGGGCAAAGCACAAAGGGGAATCAGACGAATGGAAGAGATAGGAGATCATCGGATTGCCCTGACTATCGATACAGAGGGAGCAGTCAGGACCTGCCATTCCTCCTTCACCACCAGCTATAAGAGTATCGATCCATGAAGTTCCGTCCCAGAAAATGTAGTGGATCGTGTAATCTGAGATTCTCCAGTACGCAATTTCCGGAGCCCCGGTGCTGCCAAGATCAAGACTACAGATCCTTATGTCGTCGTCGGGGAGTACATCTACGATCTCCCAGAAGGAATCTTTCCAGAAGGCTAATCTCAGAGACCCATCCTCACAGAACGCTATAACCGGGTTATTCCCGAATCCCAAGGACAGAGAGGTTGAGTAGACCATCTGGGCAGGGAGCACTGACTCAGTAACCCATTCCCCGGAAGAAACACTCGGAAACACGATTATGCCCAGCAACAGCGAACCTGTTAACAGCTTCATTCTTCTCCTCCTGCTTCTTATGATTGCCTAGCCGTATCCGGTGTTACCAGGGATAGTGCTAATATAATGTCCAAATTTTTATATATATTGTACATACTGACTAAGTCAAGAGGGTCAATTAGTGTTTGGTCCATAGCTGACAGAATTCTTTTCAGGGACGCTGGAGCTTCTGTAAACAACATTTACCTGCGGCGATATGCCTGACTATGTTATTCCGGACAATAAATCAGCGATCAAAGCAATAGCCTTGTAACCTGTATCGATACAGACTATTGTATTTCTCAGACGAAAGGCCAAGGATTACTATAGGCATAGGATCGTGAACAACAGCATGAACCTGGGTATTCTAGCATATCCGGAATCATTACTCCTGCAGAGTCGATACCTATGCTGGGCAAAAGAGGTGCCGGAAGTAGGGTAGGGGCTGAAGGCTGTCGGAGATCACTGACCTGAGAGACAGGCATTCTATCCGGTGAAGTTCTGATGAACTCCCAGTAGTGGGTCTATGGAAATAGTATCCAGCCTCGCTTTCTCAGATTGCTTCCATGTATCCCTTGACTTATATTGATGCAAGAAATGCATCATGTGATGCAAATATTGCCTCACATGTACTGCTTGAGATGAGGTCTGATAATGCTCGAAAGTATGCTTGGGTCAAGGAGCTGCGAACAGGTTCTGCTCTTTCTTGCTGCACGCGATGAAGGCTATGCTCGAGAAATGGCCCGTTTCTTTGATGTTGATTTCAGGCCCATAAGAAATCAACTGAGAAAATTGGAAGCCGGTGGGATTCTGTGCAGCAGACCTGCCGGGAAAACAGTCCTGTATTCATTCAATCCTCGGTGTCCTTACAGAAAAGAACTCATAGCACTCATTGAAAAAGTCATGACCTTCTGTCCTGCTGATCTGAAGAAGAGATTGATCAGTAACAGGAGAAGGCCAAGACGACAGGGCAAGCCCCTATGAAGAGTGTTGGAGAAATGAGTCGAGCCGAATTGGCAGCTCTGGTTCAGGAGAAGCTGAGAGTGAAGGGAATTGACGAGATCCTGAGTGGCGGCTCATGCGTATCGATATACAGTGATGAGCAGTATGTAACAATGGATCTGGATATGATACATACGAGTCTGCTGGCTCCGAAACGAGAGATTATCAGAGAGGCCCTCCAGGAACTGGGGTTCTTTGAGGAAGGGCGCTATTTCAGGCATCCGGAATCGGAAGTATTCGTGGAATTTCCTCCCGGACCACCATCGGTAGGGGAAGAACCTGTTAGACATATAGTTGAACGAAGGGAAACAACTGGCATTCTGAGGCTTCTGTCTCCCACCGAGTGCGTCAAGGATAGATTAGCTTCGTATTACTACTTCAATGATGAGCAATGCCTGCAACAGGCAGTTCTTGTCTATAGGGAGAACCGGGTTGATCTTGATGAAGTCGAGAGATGGTCACTCAGGGAGGGCGAAGAGGGTAAATTTCGACGGTTTGAGAAGTTCGTGGAATAAGTATTTGGAAGATGGAATGCGGAGTTCAC
>JAIOSX010000104.1 GCA_021107345.1 Candidatus Aegiribacteria sp. | reverse complement strand
CCGGGGATGACCGGACAGATATTCAGGGATTTGAGCCTGACCATCGCAGCCGCCCTCTTCATATCTCTGTTTGTTTCCCAGTCTCTCATACCGGTGCTTGCCTCAAGGTCGAAGAATCTGATAAAACCTCACTCGGAGCGTTCACTGTCATCGAGGATTCAACGCTGGCTGGAAAGACTGGAAGAACGGTACTCCAGAGCAATCGGCTGGTTTACCAATCATTCAAAGTTCGTTTTCATGCCTGTGATCCTCATGTTCGTGGTATCGTTTTTCGTAATGAGTTTCATTCCAAAGACCTTTCTTCCGGAACCGAAGGAGGGTCTCATCGACATCGATATCAGCCTTGCTCCCGGAACCGGTCTTGAATTCACGGACAGCCTGTTTGCGGAGATCGAAAGCAGCATTCTCGAGATAATAGAACCTGGTGACCTGGCTAATTCCTACCTGAATCTAGGCAAGCAGGAGGGAATAGGCGCACTGTTCGGCTCTTCATCCTCGGCCAGTGGTGAGTTAAACCTGTACTTTGTCAAAGAGAGCGAGCGATCCAGAAGTATTGAGTATTACGATCTGGCGATACGTAATCTGCTCACCTCCGTGCCGGGTATCGAATACAGCCTTACAAGCGGAATGCCTATCGGTAACGAATTACCCGTAAGCATAGTCATATACGGGACAGATCTTTCAGAGCTTCGAGATATCGGGGAACTGATTAAATCGGAAATGGGTCGAATTCCCGGAACGGTTGATATCTCATCCTCGATGGAGAATCAGCAGATACAGATAGACTTCGTCCCCGATGAGAACGTGCTCTTCCTCAGAGGAAAGTCTCCCGTTGAGATTGGATCGGAAGTAACGGTCGGTATACTTGGGATGGATGCCACCACCTATACGGAGAACAACCAGGAGTATGACGTAAACCTCCGTTACGCGGAGGAGGAAAGGTCGAGTATTGAATCTCTGTCCGGTATCATAGCGTATGGCATGCCGATGGATGCATGGGGTAGTTTTCATAACACACTGGCTCCCGAAGAGATAGGCAGAAGGAACAGAACAAGGATTGTGGATGTCAGCTGCAGGATATCGGATAGAGCACTGAGTGATGTTGCGGCCGATGTTGAAGTCATGATGGACACACTGAACCTCAGCGGCCACAGGTACGAAATACTCGGCGACATCAAGGACAGGGGCGAAGCATTCGGAACCATGGCAATAGCCATCGGAGTTGCAATAATCCTTGTGTATATGGTAATGGCTTCCCAGTTCGAGTCACTGCTCGAACCCTTCATCATAATAATCGAAGTTCCCCTTGCCATGATCGGGGTTATCTGGACTCTGTTCCTGACCGGGACTACTATGGGACTTACGGCACTCGTAGGTCTGCTTATGCTTACGGGGATAGTTGTGAATAACGGCATTGTGTTCATCGATTACGCGAACCAGCTTAGAAGGGAAGAGGGGCTATCGTCCAGGGATGCCATTATTCTGGCTGGAAGGAAAAGGATGCGTCCCATACTCATGACCGCAATAACGACTATTCTGGCGCTTATGCCACTTGCAATCGGGGCTACGGAAAGTGCCGTAATGTGGGCTCCGATGGCTCGAACCGTAGCCGGAGGCCTCGCGGTCGCCACACTGCTGACTCTGGTCGTTCTGCCATGCCTTTACGTAAAACTGGACAGGTGGCATAAAAACTGTAAGAACTCAGGTTAATGCATAATCTTCAGTGTCCGCAGTAACAATATGTTTTTAAGTTCAATATGCTTGCTGCCGCTGAAATGGTAACGCCGTAAAAGAGAACAGGTTTATCCTGATAAAGAAGATCTGAAATTGTTCCGTTAACAACGGTTGATCCGGTAGCGAATATCAAATCGCACCATTCTACAGCGTCAAGGGTCTTCTCAGGTGTTTCTATAACAATATCGAAAGCGTTTGATCCAATATTGTCCTTGTTCATATCCACAACCCTTGTACTATAGTGTGATGCAAGAACTTCAAGAAATCTCGGCTGATATCCGACAAGAAGAACATTTTTTCGTGATCCGATGGCCTCGCACAGATGATGTGCGCAGTCCACCGGTTCTGTATCCCTGCAATGAATCGATTTATCGCAGAGATTGAGATATCTGAAAATGGCATTCAGGCTGGAGATGAAAACGGACCTTCTCCTGTTTGAGTTCAGCTTGATATTAAGAAGCTCGTCAATAGTAATATCTGCATTCTCAAACTCGTCTGTAAAAGCCTGACCTCTCGCTCCATCGAAAACAGCTTCTACCATAACTTCCCTGCCCTTGATTATAGGGTAGTCATCGTGTTCGGGAATTCCAATGGCCTGAGCAGCGGAAAGCGCCTTGCATCTTACACTTATATTCTGTCCCGAGAGATGGTGCCTTTGCACTTCCTTTCTCAGGGCATCTCTCAGTTCTTCATATAGATTCAAAATACTTGTCTGATCCCTTGTTCAATACGATCAATTAGCAGCTTACTCCATAGAGGTTATATATCCTTGCTCAATTCTGTGTCGATCGACTGCGAGTTGAATAAGTCTGTCGATAAGTTCCGTATACGGTATACCACTTTCCTGTTCACAAGCCAGCTTCTCCATACTCTAATCTATTACCGATATGTCGCATAACTTCGAATTTTCTG
>JAIOSX010000133.1 GCA_021107345.1 Candidatus Aegiribacteria sp. | reverse complement strand
CCATGCCATATGAAACCGCGATGTTGAAATGTAAGACACTTCGCTTCCGAGTGTTCGAATTTCTCAACAATATCAAGTAATCTATCCTGATTAATTTCCGTAATAGGGCAGTTTAGTGTTATATGTAGATTATTATTTACATCAATGTTGCTGATCTGCTTCAGCGTTGATAACACTCTTTCAAAATCCAAATCATTAAGAGAAATGTGTATTTCCCTCAGACCCTTTGTTTCTACGATTTCTTTTCCGTATTTGAGTAAATCAATACCATTTGTAGTCATTGATATTTTATAACCTGCATAAGAGAAGTATTTCAGGATTTCCACGAAATCGGTATTTACAGTAGGTTCCCCTCCGAAGAAATGTATTCTTGGTTTAAAATTAAATGATTTTCTTATATTTCTTTCAATGATTTGTGCGTCACCGATACTCATGTCGGAAATTTTCTTTTTCTCTGAGTCTTGATAACAAAAGGGACAGTTTGCGTTGCATTTATATGTAAGTAATAGTTGAATAAAACGTGGATACAAGGGGCTACGGCCTTTGAAAGCTTTAACAACATGTAACATTCTCCGTAACCTGGTACTTGAAATGTTCTGCAGCTTTTTCAGCGTTATCATTATTTCTCTCTTCTATATCTATTACTATATGAATAGCGCCTGGTAATTTGAATACCTTTATAGTGCACTATATTCAGGTATTCTTTGCAAAAAACCACTTGTACAATATATGATCAGTATAAAAAAAACGAGCATATACCTGAACTTCTGCTCAATAAGCAGTTCTGAATTGTTCGAACTATCGAAAGAAGCGACTTCCTAAAATATTCAGGAATATTCCTTTACCGGTGAATTCTTCTTGAATCAGGCATATTCAACTGCGAAAAGTATTCCATGTTCCTGGTGGGCTCGATGGTTTCAGCAAGAACCTGTGTCCATGGCTCAATATGGAAACTAGTTCCATCAAACCAGTAAAGGTATGAATTTCTTCCGGGATACGCCTGCATGAATTCGATATCCTCAGCGGGTGTCTGATGAGAACAAAAGATTATTTCGCTGTCCAGGAACGGGGAATTGAAATTCATACCGCTGCAGATGTTTGGATAACCATGCTGCCCCGCCTGCATGAATACTATTGAGGGAGTTTCAACAGTACCGGAAGCTGTCAGCCGGGGTTGATTATCAATCGCCTGCCATGGTCCCGCTCTGTGTTTTATTGCTTCAGGCATATAAACAAACAGTGTTATAATAAATAGACATAAGATAAAGACAGCAACTCTGTTGCTTCCCTCAATCCCTCTCCTGTTTCTGGCATATCTTACCACTTCCCTTAATCCAAATGCTGAAAGAATCATGATAACAGGTACGAAAGTAAAGTAGTGTCTGGGGCCGTAATCAATAGCGGGGCAGTAATGTAGAAACATGAGGAACATGATCAGGATCAGAGGCAGATAAAGCCATAGTACACGTCTGTCCCGACGCGCTCCGCGAAGAGCGAAGAGCATCGGAAAAAGGGAGAGGAACGGCCAGCCGAATATGATGGTGCTTCCTACACCCATCTGTCTTGCAATATTGAACAGCCCTCTGAGTGGAGTATGCGCACAGTCCCCGTATTCGGGAAACCAGGCCTTGTCCGGTCCGAAACCTATCAGCTTCCCTCCCCTGACGAGATCGTATCCTGTTTTCAGGAGATTTCCAGTATAGTAATTGTTGGACAGAAGAAACAGCACAAATGGTATTACTGCTGCGGTGGCCACAGGGATCAGTATTCGAAGCCACCTGTCCCTGCATCCGACTATTACTGCAAGGGGAATGAAGATCAGCCAGACTAGAACGGGATAGGGTTTTGTAGCGAAGGCAAGTCCGATAAGAAATCCGCCTGCAAATCCATACGAAATTGATGTACCCTTTACCCTCTTTGAGATCAGGTAAAGTGACCACGTTATCAGCATAAGATTCGTATTATGGGCCATGAACGTAGTCGTCATCAAAATGAAGAAGGGTGAGAGAAGAAGGAGAATCGAGCTGACTCTGGCTATTATCTTCCCGGCCCAGAGCCTTATCAGAAGGAAGATTCCAATAAAGGAAAGCAGCCCTTCAAGGGGGCCAAGGAGAGGCGCTACGCCTGCGGCGGTGAAGGGTGCCATCAACAGGGAATGGAACGGAGTATAGACTATGAACCAGAGGTTATTCCGAAATACGAAATGACGAAATGGAAAATAGTCCATTGGATTCTCAACACCCGGTGCGGGAGCTGCAAGATGTCCAGAAGCGTATATCTTGGACTGGAAATAATATGCAGCCTCATCGCCGCCTTTCGGGATTCCCTCATAGGGACCGTAAGCCATCCAGATTGAAAAGCAGGCCAGAATAAGGAGAAGAAGTCCAAGAAATCTAACTGTGGAGAGGTTACTGATTTTTCCAAGGGTCAACTGAACAAGATCCTTTTCAGACCTTCCGGCAACATACAGAGCAAAGCAGATCGCTGCGGGAATCAGCAGAAAAAGCTGAACAACCTTATCCGCCGGTCCCATCGGGAAAACTTCCATACATCTGTAAACAATGAAAGCGATTGTGAGAATAAAAGCGGCTGGTAAAAGGATTCGAGATTTCAAATCAGTATTTCCTTCCAGCCAGATGTTTGATAGCTCCGCCTAGTATCCTACAATACAAACTTTCCTGCGAGTCAGAAATAAGACGATAAATGCAGGTTACTGATTAATTGATGACTCCATACTGCTGGTCTTCCTTCAAATATCCTATTGAACACATGATAGCGAAGTCTTACAGGAGGGAGTATATTTCACTTATACTGAATGATTCATGGAGGTTCTGATGGGGAAAGTTCTTTTAATATTCTTTGTACTCACCCTCTTCGTTATTGCAGTGCTATCCTGCAGCGAACCGTCGGGCCCCCTGGAGGATTCCGGTCCTACCGAATCAGTTCTGACGGTTACCCTTGAGGAGAAAGGTTCCCTTCATGGTAACGAAGGCGACAGAATACCAGATATTCCTGAAGAACGTGCAGTCAGAGGTGAAGTTACACTTGAAAGAAACGGCAAGGGCGGATACCAGATATCTGCGGTATGGACCCAGTGTCCTGATGACAATTTTGCATGGTATGCCATTTACCGCTCTTTAACGCCCGGAATTTCGTCAAATGCCGGAGCTGCGGATACCAGTGTGGTTTTCTCTTCGGTTTCAGGTACTTCATGGATCGATACCGGTATCAGTGAAGGGAATATCTACTACTATTCTGTCCGGACTGTTAATACGGATGACCTTGATTCCTGGAGCAACGAAGACTCCGTGGTTGTTCCCTCTTCCGCACCACCCACTTCCTCCACACTTACAGGCACCTATACCGGAGACGGCACATTCAGCCAGATCACCCTTGAATGGACGGAATGCCATGACAGCGATTTTTACTGCTATAAGCTTTACCGATCCACCAGTCCCGATATAGCGGGAGATCCCTTATCAGCCGAGGTTGTTGCTACTGGTGAGGGAAGTGGCGATACTGCCTACGAAGATAACGAAGTTGAGGGACTGACAACCTATTACTATGCAGTGAAAACACTCAACGAATCACAGCTCAGTTCATGGAGTAATGAAGTTTCAATTGTCACTCCGGATCTTACACCTTTGCTGACTGTTTTCTTTATAGACCCTTCACATAACGATTATTATTCCGGGGATGCCATTCTTCTCAGAACTCCTGATAACAGCTTTTACCTGATCGACGGGGGAGACAGGTCTGGAAGCTGGAGCTGCGGAATCGAAAAGGTTCTGCCGCTGCTTGACAGCCTGGGAGCTGACAGCCTTGACGGAATTGTCGGCACACACCCGCATTCGGATCATATAGGAGGCCTGATCGGTGTGCTTGAAAATATACCGGTTGCTGTTGTATGGGATTCAGGCTTCCCCTATTCAACAGCAACTTACCTGGATTACCTTCAGGCGATAGACAATAACGGTTCAAATTACATCACCCCCAGAAGGGGAGACCTTCTCGACTGGGATGAGAATCTTACGGTTGAGTGCATTCACCCTGTGGAACCTCTTGGCAGCGATGCGAACAATGCGTCCATCGTTCTGCGGATAACCTATGAGAACGTCTCTTTTCTTTTTACAGGTGACCTTGAGACTACCGGAGGAGAAGAAGTCATTCTAAATGCCCTGAATCAGGGCATTATCGATGATATTTCAGCTGACGTTCTCAAAGTGGGTCACCATGGTTCGTACACATCAACCTCAAGTTCCTGGTTGCAGGCGGTGGATCCAGAGTACGCGGCCATAGAAGTGGGGTACGGAAATCCCTACGGTCACCCTCACAATGAGGTAGTGCAGAGGCTTGAAAACTACGGAGTACTTATATACAGAACCGACCAGGACGGTACATTCATTATAGCAACAGACGGTAACAGCCTGGAAGTTTACCCCTGATTTCACTGTTCAACTGTATTTGATTCGATTTGCGTTGACTTGAAGCATATAATGGGTCATCTTTAAGCACGCTGTCAAAATTGTATCTGATTAAGACAAATCAATAACATGAACCGGGAGGTTTGCCAGTGAATGAAGACAGGAACTACCCGTTTCCCGAGATAGACCCCGATATGTGTAAGGGGTGTAAGCTCTGCGTAGCATCATGCCCCAAGGATGTACTGGTGATCTCGGAGAAACTGAATTCCAAGGGGTTTCATTATTCGGAGTACGTTGGCGAAGGCTGTATAGGCTGCGGTAACTGCTACTATGTATGCCCCGAACCCAGCGCTGTTACAGTATACATGAAGAATTATATCCCCGAGGAGGTAAGTTAAATGCCTCGAAAACTTATGAAAGGAAACCATGCCGCTGTATACGGTGCGATTCTTGCCGGGTGCAAGGCCTATTACGGTTATCCCATTACACCGGCCAGCGAAATAGCGGAATCAGCTTCTTTGCTCTTCCCGAAATTCGGAAGAACATTTCTTCAGGCTGAAAGTGAAGTTGCTGCAATTAATATGGTTTACGGGGCAGCGGGATGCGGACAGAGGGTCCTGACCGGCAGCTCTGGTCCCGGAATCAGCCTTAAGATGGAGGGTATTTCCTACTGCGCAGGTTCGGCTCTTCCATGTGTAGTAGTTGATATCATGCGTGGTGGTCCAGGCCTTGGCAACATTGGCCCCGAGCAGGGAGATTACAATCAGGTTCTCAAGGGCGGTGGACACGGCAACTACAAGGTTATTGTACTTGCGCCCAACTCAGCCCAGGAAATGTGTGATCTGACAATGCTGGCTTTCGAACTGGCGGATAAATACAGAAACCCTGTCTTTGTGCTAACCGATGGTGTCATCGGCCAGATGATGGAGGCTGTTGAACTTCCCGAACCGGTGACAGAACTTCCAGATAAGAGTGAATGGGCTGTTTATGGAACTGCCGATTCCAGGCATCTTATTAATTCCATTTACCTTGATCATGACGATCTCGAACGGTGGAATGAAGAACTTATGAAGAAGTACGCTATCATCCAGAAGAACGAAGTCAGGGTGGAGGAGTACAGGATGGACGATGCTGAAATCGTAACCATAGGTTATGGAAGTTCCAGCCGTGTTCTCCGTTCTGCCATCGATATCGCCCGGGAAAGAGGAATCAAACTGGGTATGCTCAGACCCATAACTCTTTTCCCGTTCCCTG
>JAIOSX010000025.1 GCA_021107345.1 Candidatus Aegiribacteria sp. | reverse complement strand
GTCTGGGCAATTGTTGTACCTGCTTCATATAACGGTGAAGAGTTCAATACTGCGTGAGCCATCGATCCTGCGAGTTACCTCGTGAAGGAGGGAAACAGCTGGAGATGAATAGCTTCTTCACTGGGTGTGTCATCGAAAGTGCTCATGGGGCTGAATCCAGCAGGGTCGCTTCAGCCCGGCATGTACATTGACATTCCCGAAAGTCAGCGACAGCCAGTGAATGCCGGGTACATTGAAAACCCTCAATTCATAAGGTATACCGTACGCATGGGTGACACACTCAGCGAGATCGCAGCAAGTGTAGGTGTGAGTTCAAGAGAGGTAGCCGGTTGGAACGAAATGTCATCGGGTGATACAATATTTCCCGGAGACGTTCTTCTGCTCCGCCGTTCCGGCAGTTCATCGGTTCAGGAACCTGCAGAATCCAGACCCGCCCTTTCCGATGGTGATGAAATAGATATAGTATCAGGTGGAGGAAGAATTGAGCATACAGTTATTGAAGGAGATACTCTCTGGGATCTTGCCATAAGATATGGAGTTTCCATAGAACAGATAGTGTATCTCAATTCACTTGAGAATAATATACTCTCTTTAGGAGACGTTCTTGTAATTATACCTGAGTAGGTGAGTGAGAATAATGGCATTGTTTGAATCAGGATCCAGAAAAATACTGAAGAAGATCAGGAAATTTGCCAGTGAAGGAAGTGTAAATCGGGTTTCCTCTACAGTCAAGGAGGAAAAGGGAGTTCTTCTTGAGGAAAGCACTGTCGCGCTGGAACTGCTTGAACTGCTGCTTGATATCGGTCATCCCAATCTGGCGGCAAGTGTGGGCGAAGAGGTTATGCATCGTCACAGACAGATCGCAAAGGAAGCGCGAAACCTTTTCATAGGTAGGTTGAATGAATTTTCCAGATCCACGGACCTTTTGAAGGTAACCTGGAAAAGCTTTTTAGATATGCATGATTACAGAGGCGCTATCAGTATACTCCGGCAGGCTGATGAGATAACCGTTTCAAGCCTTTTCGACATTATAAGAGAAAAAATGCAGAGTTCAATGCGATTTGACGGAAGTGTCCATCCAGATGCGGACCAGGCCTCTCTACTGGAGTGGGGATTGTGCCTGCATCGCGAAACCAGGTCAGGCGAGGCTATAGACTTCCTCTGGAAAGTTTGCAGGGAGGTTGAGTTTCCCCACCGTGACATCTCCCTTCTTGCGTTCTGGATCGGTAATCAGGTCAAGGAACTTGACAGCAGCTACTGGATCTCACTGATGGGTATTGCCGCAGTCTCGGGCAAAATGGATAGGGCTATACAGTATGCCAGCAAACTTGCAGGCAGCGAACCATCACCTGACGAAGCGGTGGATGCTGCAGAGGTAATCGAGAAATGGATGGTACCTGCTGACCGTTCGGGTAAATCAGCGGCAATTCTTGCGGAGATGTATACTGCCGCAGGCAAGACCGAAGCTGCATCAAAAACTCTGGAGAGTATTTATACTGAAAGCCTGGACAGGGAGGAGCTGGAATCAGCTATTGAAGACCTGGTAGCCCATCCTGAAAGCGGAGCAGCTCCCCTTCTGCTTTCAGCCCAGATAAACCTGGAAAAAGGGAAGATATCGGAGGCTGTAGAAGCTGTTGAGAAGGCATTTGAAGCAGGAGGAGCCGACAGCGGGAAGCTTATAGATGTCTGCAAGAACATTCTGGATGAAACCGGGGATTATACAGGTACTATTGCTGTTGAACTCGCCAGTTACCTGGTTGATAACGGAAATATCAAGGATGCTGTTTTCTCTTTACTCCCTATAGTTGATGGGGATGCTACCTGGGTATTTGAGCAGATACAGAGGCTGATTATTCGGGACAGGAACAATGCCTACATCCTTTCATTGCTTGCTGCGGTACTGTTTGAAATGGGTAAGAGGGGTAAGGCTTCTGCTACTCTGGAGCACCTGTCAAGAAGAAAGGATAAAAAATTCTGCAGCGAGGCTGCAGCTGTACTTGATGTAATGGAAAAACAGGTTGAGCGGTATCCCGAACTGCGGGAAGCCAGAGCTCTTTTCAGGCTTAGCTCGGAGAGGGAGCAGGACGCGGCTGAGGACTGGTTCAAGCTTCTGATGAAGGGGAGAACTCCTTCCCCTGAGGGCCAGCAGTTGATGAGGAAGGGTGAAATTTCCGTTGGGTCAGTGCAGGAGATCACAGAAGCCGATTTCAACCCCGGAGCTCCATGGCAGGCAATGGTAGTAGCGCTGATATGCCTGCGGGAGAATAATATGGAACAAGCCAGCAAACACCTGGTCGGGGCGATGGAAAACGTAGAACTTCAGGAGGACATTATAGGCAGGATAGGAAAACTGCCGGATGATCTTCGTGATCGGCTTGATCTACAGAGAATACTTACCAGGATAGCCGCTGGAAGGGCTGCCGAATCAGTCGCGTCAATCCTTGAGAACCTTCAGGGAAATGAAGAATGGAAGATTGCCCTTGCAACCGAGCTCAAGTGGGACAACCCGGCTGAGGAAGCCCAGTTCAAGTTCAAGTATCTGCTTTCCCGCAACAGAATTGTCCTGGCCGGATCCTCTTACATTAAAGGAAGTATCGGTGAGCCGCTTATCGACAGCGTTGGACAAGCATGTTCCGAAACAGTGAGGGACAGGTACAAAGAAGCTCTGGACCTTCTTGCTAAACCTGTGAAAAGACCGTGGTCAAGCACAATGGCCAGAACTGTACTGGAGTTCATACTGCCGAAAGCACCCTCTCTGGGACTTGAGATCAGAAAACTCATCGCTGAATCATACAAGACTGAGAAGAAATTCGATGATGTATCAGCCATATTGAGCCCTGTTTTAAGGGAAGAGGGTGTACTGGAGTTACTTGAAAGCATGGTCGAGGATCATCCCGGTGAATATGCCCTGCTGGATTCCCTTACCAGGACTGCGTCAGCAAGAGCGGACTTTCAGAGATTTCATAAATATTCAGCGGTCATGCTCAATCTGGATTCCAGCGCAGCTGAAGAACTTGTCAGTATGGCCCTTGCCATAGCAGCTGAAAGTTCATCCGGCAGAGCGTATCTTTACGCCGCAAGAATGGCATCACGATACAGGATTGATGCTGATATTGATGGCCTGGTTGTGAAGACTGTACTTCTTATGCCTGAACTAGCAAGAGAAGGAATAATAGAGGAATTCCATAAAAAGATGGGTCCCGTTCCCCGGGCAATATGCGCCGTGGCATCCGGAAACGCGTTGGTCTTCAGCAGGATATGTAAAAATAATCCAGGCATTAGTGTACCCCTGAACGAAGAAATTATTGATATCGCTACTGAGGAATGGATTCCTGAAAAGAATGCTGAAGCTCTGCTGGATCTGGCTGAACAGGTATTCTCCGGTGGATTTTTACTTAAAGCGGAAAACATACTCTGCAGTTTAGCCGAGAAGAGTAATACGCCATGGAAGGAAGAGGCCTCAAGAAATCTGCTCGCTGAGGTCATCGCAGGCAGAGCTGACAGAATCAGATTCTGGCAGTCAGTCGAAGATGATGAAGTAGTTGCAGAAGCTTTTGAAAGATTCTTTCCCAACGGATTTGATAAAATTAACAGTGATGAGGCCAGAGTGATAGCCCCGGCAGCACTTAAGTCCAGCAAGAGTATTGAAAGACTGTTCCAGCTGGCGGATGATGAGTTGTTCTTTCCCCCTGATGATATTCCGCTCAGAAAAAAGCTGGCTGAAGCCTGCATGAAAAGCCTGGATGAAATGATGGATGAAGATACTCTTTCAGCTTCTGAGACAGAAAAGCTTCTGGAAATACTTATTTCTGCCGGGATGCTTTCAGAAGCTGTTTCGATTGCCAGAGCGAACGGTTC
>JAIOSX010000041.1 GCA_021107345.1 Candidatus Aegiribacteria sp. | reverse complement strand
TTCAGAAGGCATGGTTTCAGGGACATAAGGCAGGGCTTAAAGCTTGGTATCTCTGCCATGGTCGGGGCAGTCATAGGGTCAATAATTGCAGTGGATATACCTGAAAGCACCTTTCGCACCATCCTTTCAGTCATCATGGTCCTTGCACTTGCAGTAATTCTCCACACTGGCAGGAAGAAGCACACGGAACATTTCTCTGAGCAGCTGCGGCATCCCGTTCTCCAGATATTTCTGTTCTTTTTCATAGGCATCTACGGTGGTTTCATCCAGGCTGGAACCGGCTATCTGGTAATCTTTGCCCTTTCAATTCTCGGAGGCCTTTCCCTTGTCAAGACTAACAGCCTGAAGATCATAATCATAGCAGCCTATCTCGTACCTTCACTGGCGGTTTTTCTTCTCAACGGAGAAATCCGGTGGCTGCCTGCTTTTATACTTACCGGGGGTACATCCATAGGAGGGTGGTTCGGCTCTACTTTTGCCATCAAAAAAGGTGATAAATGGATAAGAGTTATTCTGGCTGCAGCAATTCTTGCGATGGCGGCCAAGATGGTCGGGTTATTCTGATGAGTTACCGTTCCTGATCGTAAGGACATCCTTTATTACAATCGAGAGATCTTCTATGCGGTAAGGTTTCTGAATGAATCCTGACAGGTGTTTACCGGCAAACCTGTGCATTACATCCTTCCTGCTGAAACCGCTGGAAACGATCACCGGAACATCTTTGTTGATGCGGCGGATCTCACGATATACTTCGTCACCGCTCAGATGGGGCATAGTCAGATCCAGAATAACAAGTACAATGTTATCTGCATTACTTCTGAACAGATCAACTGCCTGCAGACCATCTTCCGCTGAAAGAACGGTAAATCCAAGAAGTTCAAGCATGTTTCGTCCTACAGCAAGTACAGTATCCTCATCATCGGCGAACAGTATGATTCCCTCACCAGTCCATATCTCTTTTGCAATCCCCAGACTGGAATTGAGGTTTTCCGAACCATCTGTATGATAAACCGGAAAAAGAACCTTGAAAGTTGTTCCTTCCCCGGGTTCGCTGTAGACTTTTATTGTTCCTTTGTGACTTCGGATTATTCCCAGAACGGATGACAGGCCCAGCCCTCTTCCCGTGGATTTTGTAGTGAAGAAAGGCTCAAAGAGCTGTGCCATAACAGAATTGTCCATACCGCAGCCTGTATCTGATACTTCCACATAGACATACATGTGTTCACTGATCTCCGCAGTCGGTTCAGTAGTATTAAGATATGCGGAATCACAGTACATCGCCCCGGTTGTTAGTGAAATAACGCCGCTTGATTTACCTACGGCTTCCGAAGCGTTTGTGATAAGATTCATGAGTATCTGCCTTATCTGAGCGGCATCCGCCATTATCAGCGGCAGCTTATCCGCAAGCCTGAATTTAAGAACAGCTTTCTTGGATATGCTCACTTCCAGAAGGTGTGTGAGTTCTAGAATAACCTTGTTCAGGTCAAGAGGCAGAATTTCAAAATCACTTTTCCCGGAATAGGCAAGCATCTGGGTGGCGAGATCAGCTGCGGTAGTCGCTGCATTGACAATGTTATTCAATGAACTCCTTGCGGGGCTGGTGTCGGGAGTAGACATAAGCGCAAGATCAGCGTTTCCCAGAATAGCCATAAGGATGTTGTTGAAATCATGGGCTATACCGCCTGCAAGCACCCCCAGACTTTCCAGTTTCTGTGTATGCTGAATCCTGGCCTGAAGTTCAAACCGTTCGTTCTCAGCATTTCTCCTGGCTGTAATATCACGGACAACAGCTATCACGCTTTCTTCACTGTTTGGTGCAAGCCTTGCTTCGAAGAATTTGTGCTCCGACTTAATATCAAGCTCGTACTCCACGGACTGAACTTCTCCGGTCTCAAGTGTCCTTTGTAAGCAATCCAGTATCTCATGGAGTTTTTTATCATCAAGTCCGAGATTGGATATATTGTTTCCGATTATCTTTCCGGAAGGTATAGCCAGTTCGTTGTCATCCTCGACCCAGAAATTCACGTATTCACCATCGCGGGTAAGCACAAACATTATGTCAGGCATGGTTGTGAGAAGGGTCTCCATATTCCGAACGCTCCGGCGGAGCTCTTCCTGAGTTTTCTTCAGTTCGGAAATGTCCACGAATGAACATACACTACTGACAGTGCCCGGTATCAAATCCACCCGAAGGTGTACATCTTTCAGGTTGTTCTTTCTGTCGATGAAACGTAATTCGTACTCGTTCGGTGTAGACTTCTTCCCGGAACTCCTGTCTTCATGATGCTTTGTTATTGTCTCAACATCTTCCAGAGTGACAAATGCCGTGCATTTCATCTTTCCGCAGATCTCATTGACTGAATAACCGGACAACCTTTCAAATCCCTGGTTCGCCAGCAGAATGGTCATATCGTTGTCCACAATAACCGTAGCGGCTCCGGTGTTCTGGAAAACCGCACGGTATCTTTCTTCGCTTTCCCTGAGAGCCTCTTTAGAATTACGGCAGTCAGTGATATCTATCGCTATGCCACCTATCAGGGGTTCATTTTCATCCCTGTCAATTCGGAACGAGTGTACTTCAAAGGTGGATATCCTTTTGTTCAGAAGCTGAATTTCCTTCTGATAGATATTGTAGCCTTCTTTCAGGGCTTTTTTATCTTCTTCAACCATCCTGCGGGCAAAATCATCTTGAAAAAGAAGATCGGGAGTCTTACCTATCCATTTCTCCTCCGGCCCTAAAATGTCCATAAAGTATTTATTCACATGAAGGTACTTCGAATTGCTGTCCCTTATAAATGCTGCTCCGGGGAAATTATCAAGAAAAGCTTTAAGAAATACTTCTGACTCGCTGAATGACTGTATAGATCGCTTTTTCCTCGACATATTCCTCCAGCGAGTTCTGTGTGAGTAGTAAGACAGAGTATTGAGTATATTGCATGTTGGTATGGTTTAGCAAGTGTTAATTAAGTTTTTCGGAGGATAGATTGCTTTTCAGTGTTATACTGTTAATTTCGGCCGTATATGCATCATGCCGGTAGGAGGATACTGAAAGGTGACTTTCTTAAAAATCCTTTTCAGAAAGCTGTTTCCCCCTCTCTTCACCATCCGAATAAAGGGAGGAACAGCCATTGCTAAGAGCGGTAAACTCACGTCTTCGTTTCTCGGTGACTGCACGGATATTGTTCGGAAGAACGGAATATCTTCAGGATGGATATGGGGATACAGTTCGCCTGGAGGAGCAAGAATGAAATTCTCATCAGAGATCAGCAAAGGTGACATGCAACGCTTCAGGAACGTGGCAGGAGTTCACGGTCTTTGAAAAAGTCGATGTACGAAAGGATATACTTGGTAGTAAACATGGTCCCCCCCGGCAGAGTCGCTACCTACGGACAGATCGCGAGGATAGCAGGGGAATGCTCTGCTCGAAACGTGGGCTATGCAATGTTCTCTGTACCTCCCGAAAGCGATGTTCCCTGGCACAGGATCATTAACAGCAGGGGAAGCATAAGCGTCAGAAACCATGGAGAACCCTGCACAGCACAGAGAAAGATGCTTGAGACTGAGGGCATTGTTTTCAGTGGCAGAGGAACAGTCGACCTTGATAGATTCGGCTGGCAGGGACCGAAGCCTGAAAGTGAATCTGATGACAGATAAAAGCAGAAGAGACTGGTCCGAGAAGGATCTGAAAAAGCATATAGTCGATCAGAGGAAATACCTCTGGCGCGTAAGCACCGTTGAAAGAATAGCTTCCTGGCTTGATCTCAGTAAGGGCATAACTGCGGTTGATGTCGGTTGCGGTCTTGGCTACCTTGGATGGACCTTCTGGCAGCACTACGGCACCGGCAGCACATATATCGGCGTAGACTGCTCTCTGAAATTACTTCGTGAAGCACAGGAGAATTCGCCTGACTGGTCAGGGGGCGGCAGAGCCTGCTTCGTAAACAGTTCGGCATACGACATTCCCCTGCCGGATGAATCCGCCGACTGGGTAATGTGCCAGACACTGCTGATGCATCTTGAGTTCCCCGAAGATACCTTGAAAGAAATGATCAGAATTACAAAACCCGGCGGCGTAATCATGTGCATGGAACCGGACAACATATCCTCGTCGCTGAGCATTTCCTTCAGTTCCACAGACTCCCCTTCGATCAGGGAGAAACTTGAACAATTCAAGATGCAGATGATCTGGGCTGAGGGGAGAAGGAAACTTGGAAGGGGTGACTGGGGAATAGGGGCAAAGGTGCCAAAGATGATGGCCGATCTGGGATTGATCAGCATCGATGCCCTTTACAATGACTCCCCCCGCTTTACTCACCCACCCTACGAGACGGAAGTCCAGAAGTACGGTATTGAAAAGATGCGGGAGAACATCAAGGAGAAGGACGAAGATACAAGAATACTTCTCTGGAAAAGTTACAGGGAATGTTTTCTGGCCGGAGGGGGTTCACTATCCTCCTTTTACAGGTATAAGAAACTCTGTGAGGAAAAACAGGAGCAGTATGAACAGCTCATTCTGAAGCAGCTGAAGGAACATACCTTCTATCATGGCATCAACGGCTCGCACTTCTTCTGCGTAAGAGGATTCAAACCGCAGAAATAGCGATATGTCCGTCAGGTCTCATCCGCTCACCAGCATTGTTCTGGCAAGCTTGCCGTGAAATCTTCCAGTCATCTTTGCAAGGTGAAGTGTTGAAAGAAAAAGCACAACGCCTGCAAGAACAACAAAAGGCATAAGCCAGATGGGGGTCCACCAGACCTCAGGGAAATCGAACATAGGTATTTTCAGAATCAGTTCGAATATAGGATCCGTTATCAAAGCCAGTGATACTGCTGTAAGAGTGATGAATACAGTGAAGTACAGCACACCGAGGGGCATCATTAGTATGAGGTACATAAAAGAAGACCAGGTACTTCCCGTTGAGAATATTCCCTTAATACTTCCCCACCATCCTTTTCCCTTCCTTACAAATATCGCCCTCCTGGGCATTCTCACACCGAGCAGCGCTTCCACTATTCTTCCCTCAACAAAGGCCAGCGCTCTGAATGATAGAAAAAACAACCATGCAAGGGGCACACCAATTATCAGAACCATCAAACCTGCTGAAACCGAAAATCCTGAAACAGCCCATGTAAAGTAAACGATACCAGTTGCAAGTGATAGGATCATGTACAGCAGCGCGGCCCAGGCGGAAGGATCGGCAATTATTCCGCAGAATGCAGAAATACCACGTCTTGTTCGCTTATCAGAAGAGAAAGCAGGAGTTGTATATTTCTCAACATTACGATAGTGCTCCGCCACCTCTTCAGGTTCTCCGTACCTGCTGACGATATTCGTTAGAGCTGCTTCCACTGTTTTATCAGGATGCTCGAACAGCTCCGTATCGAGAGCTGTACTCAGGTGATCTTCCGCATCAGATAATGCGTCCTGTATCGTTGCTCTGTCGCTTCCTTTCAATTCTTCCCTGAAAGCGTTCAGGTAATCTTCAATCAGTTTTATCATCGGGGACACCTCCAAGTACTCAATCAATCAACCTGCTGGTTCTCTTCCATATCTCCATCCATCTTCTGAAAGCTTCACGGCCTTTATCTGTTATACCATAGTAACGCCGTGGTGGCCCGGAAACGGATGGTTCAACTCTGCTTTTAAGAAGTCCGTTCCCCTCAAGAGATCTGAGTACAGGATAAAGTGCTCCATGCTTTATAAGTGGCATGCTCTGTTGATCATCCTCTTCCATAAGTTTAGCTATCTGGTATCCGTACATCGGCTCATCCGCGTGATAAAGAACACTCAGCAGAGCCAGGGAAGTAATGCCTGCACTGAGCTCTTTTCTGAATTTTCTGTCTGCGGCTTCAGCCATCTTTTCTGTTTCGTTCCCGGGCAGGGACGGATCAATCATTTCACCCTCTCCCTTCATGCAAAAGTGAATCCCATTGCAAGTCAATACTACTAATAACTTAATACTATGTCAAGATGAACTATAGTCAATGGGGTTCATAGTATTGAAAGACTGTTATTTAGCATTGAGGAGTATTCAGGTGCACGCAGAAGTGTCATACCGGTAAGCGGACTGCTGAATCTCTTCTCCTTTATTATGATACCCTTCAGAAGAAATGCATTTCATTGAAAGCAGGGAGCGTCATGATATCCGCAGATAAAGAAAACAGTGTTGACTTCATAAGGGAGATAGTAGAGAGGGACATCAGGGAGGGGAAACATGGTGGCAGGGTACATACCAGGTTCCCCCCGGAGCCGAACGGTTATCTTCATATAGGACACGCAAAAGCCATTTGTATCGATTTCGGGATCGCGGAGGAGTACGGGGGTCTATACAACCTTCGATTCGACGATACTAACCCTGTGAAGGAAGATGTTGAGTACGTTGAATCAATAATGAACGATATCAGATGGCTCGGTTTCGACTGGGAAGACAGGCTTTATTACGCCTCGGATTATTTCGACAGAATGTACGATTACGCGGAAGAACTGATTGTGAAAGGCGTAGCTTATGTCTGCGACCTGCCGGCCGAGGAAGTTCGTGAATACAGGGGAACCCTGACGGAACCGGGCAGAAACAGCCCCTGGAGAAACAGATCTGTAGAGGATAACCTGGAGCTTTTCAGAAGGATGAAAGCAGGTGAATTCCCTGACGGAACCAGAACCCTCCGCGCGAAAATAGATATGGCTTCCCCTAACATGAACATGCGGGATCCCGCCATTTACCGTATACTGAAAAAAAATCATCACAGAACCGGCAACAGATGGTGCATCTACCCCATGTACGATTACGCCCATTGTCTTGAGGATTCGATAGAGGAAATAACCCACTCCTGCTGTTCCATAGAGTTCGAAGACCACCGCCCTTTATACGACTGGTTCCTTAACCAGCTGGACATCTTTCACCCTCAGCAGATCGAGTTCGCAAGGCTGAATCTCACTTACACTATCATGAGAAGCGCAAGCTGGCCATGCTTGTGGAAAATGGCCTTGTTTCAAGCTGGGACGATCCGAGAATGCCGACCCTCTCCGGTCTCAGAAGACGGGGTTACACACCTGAGGCGATCAGGGATTTCATAGGCAGGATCGGTGTTGCAAAAAGGGACAGCACGGTTGACATGGCTCTGCTGGAGTACTGCATAATAGATGACCTTAACAGAAGAGCCTCCAGATTCATGGCGGTCCTCGACCCCCTGAAGGTTATTATAACGAACTACCCGCCGGGTAAGTGTGAGGAACTGGAATTCATTAACAATCCCGAGGATGAATCCGCAGGAACCAGGATGGTTAAATTCTCAAGGGAGCTGTTCATAGAGAGGGAAGACTTCCAGGAGGAACCGCATAAGAAATTCAGGCGTCTGGCCCCGGGAAGAGAAGTGCGTTTCAGATACGCTTATTTAATTACATGCGTTGATGTTGTGAAGGATGAAAACGGGAATGTGAAGGAGCTCATCTGCACCTATGATCCGGAAACTCTTGGAGGCAACGCCCCGGACGGTCGAAAGGTCAGGGGTACGATTCACTGGGTTTCAGCGAAGCATTCCGTACCGGCGGAAATCCGGCTTTACGACAGGCTGTTCACAGTGGAAAATCCGCTTGCGTCCGACAATTTCATTGATACTATGAATGATAAGTCCCTGGAAGTACTGAACCAATGCAGAATTGAGCCTTCAGTAGCAGATCTTGCAATCGGCGAACCGGTTCAGTTCGAACGAAAGGGCTATTTCTGCAAGGATCCGGATTCAACTGAAGACAGGTTGATCTTTAATCGCACAATCTCCCTGAGAGATACCTGGAAAAAAATCCTGAAGAATCAGAAATAGACGGTCAAACGGAAGAAGTGAAGGGCAGTAAGAATCGGCAATCAGGATACAGAATTGATCGAATTCAGGCACTCACTGCATAGGAATCCTGAACTTTCCGGCATGGAGGTTTCCACCTCAACCGCTTTACTGGATTACATCACCAGATACAAACCGGACAAACTCATAACAAACCTGGGTAGCAGAGGAATAGCCGCTGAGTTTACCGGATTGGAGGCGGGACCAAGAATCCTCTTAAGATGCGATATGGATGCCCTCCCTATTAATGAAATTACGGATATTCCCCATCGTTCAGTTATCGATGGGGTATCCCACAAATGCGGACATGACGGTCATATGGCTATTCTGATGGGCGTTGCTTCCCGGCTCTGCCAACATCCTCCGGCCAGGGGTTCCGTCATTCTCCTCTTCCAGCCCGCAGAAGAGACCGGGGAGGGAGCCCGCACAATCATCATCGACAGTAAATTCAAAGACATAGAGCCCGATTATGTTTTCGCTCTGCACAATCTTCCCGGGTTTCCCCTCGGAAGCATTATTCTGAAGAATGGGGTTTTCGCTTCGGCATCCAGTGGTATCACAGTTGAACTCACAGGAATTTCCTCTCATGCATCTGAGCCTCAGAAGGGTAAAAGCCCGGCACTGGCGGTTGCGCAGATAATCGAAGCTTTTACCGGCCTTTCCCAATCTTCGGTTTTAATGGATGGGGCGGCAATGGTAACTGTCATACATGCCCGGGTGGGAGAGAGAGCATTTGGAATATCTCCACAAGATGGCTGCGTACTGGCTACGCTCAGAACCCACAGTGCTGAAATAATGAATATCGTCTCCGGAAAGGCCGGAGAGATAGCTGAGGCTATCGCATCTGCTAATCAGCTGGATTGCAGAATCAACTGGACGGAAGAGTTTCCGGTCACGATGAATTCCGATGAAACAATAAATACAGTACGATCAGCAGCAGAAAATCTCGGCCTGAAAATCATTCAGCCTGCTGCTCCCTTCCCGTGGTCAGAGGACTTCGGTCATTTTACGAAAAAGTATCCTGGAACTCTTTTCGGAATTGGTGCCGGCATCGATGCTCCCGCGCTGCACAGCCCTGAATACGATTTTCCCGATGAACTGATTCCAATGGGAGTCGAAATCTTTATTGAAATCATAAACGAGCTGCTGAACTGTTCTGATCACATCATGAAGTAGACCGAGTGTCCCTGCCGCAAAATCAGCAGCAGCACATCATCGGTGGATGAGATCAGTCTGTTGAGTTCTTCGGGAGAAGTGACTTCGAAGCCATCAACCTCAATAATGACATCCCCCGGATAAATTCCCACACCGCTGGCCCTGCCGGTCTGACTTACATCAACTACAAGAATACCTCTGAGGGAAGGATCACCAAGGGTTTCGGCAGTCTCTCTATTCAACTCTTCAAGAGTCCATCCGAAATCATCTAAATTTGAAGGTGCGGAGGATACAATAGTTTCATCGACAGCCCTTTCTCCAAGTATCACCGGAATGGACAGATTTCTTCCATCCCTGAAAACCCCTATTTCAACCTCGTTTCCCGGGTCTATATCTGCAATCATATTCCGGAACTCTGTTATCGTCCGAAATGATTCACCATCAACGGTTAATATGACATCCCCTCTGTGGATGCCGTACGCACCTGCCGGGGTATCGCTGAGAACTTGTGATACCAGAACGCCGCCTTCACGAGCGTCAAGACCGAAATGCCCGGCAAGACCAGGAGTAAGTTCCTGTATCGTAACTCCCAGCCAGCCCCTCTTCACATATCCGAAGGAAACCAGATCTTCCATAACATCAACGGCAACGTTGACGGGTATGGCAAACCCTACACCCTGATAGCCGCCTGTTCTGGTCGCGATTGCAGTATTGACCCCCACCAGATATCCATCAAGGTCAACAAGGGCTCCTCCGCTGTTTCCGGGATTAATTGCGGCATCTGTCTGAATGTAATCTTCGTATTCAGCCAGTCCTACATCAGACCTTCCAATGTAGCTGATGATTCCGTGTGTTACCGTTTGGCTCAGGGCGAAGGGTGATCCCACCGCAAGTACCCACTGTCCAACTTTCAGTTCATCGCTGTCACCGATTGCAATAGCCGGAAGATCGAACGCATCGATCCTGATAACCGCAAGATCGGTTTCGGGGTCGGTTCCCACGATCACGCCGGGATATCTCTCTCCGCTCTGAAGCACTACTTCCAGTTCGTCCGCCTCACCAACAACATGATGATTGGTGAGAATCATCCCATCGACTGAAACGATTACACCGCTGCCGATACCGGTCATGGTGTACTCCTGCTCACGTGGCATCTGAAAATAATCACCCCAGGGGTCGAGCATGAACGGGTGGGAAAAATCGGGAAACGATGGCACCCTGGTAACTACAGTTGTCTGAGATGTGATGGTTACAACACTGGGGCCTACCAGTTCTGATATTTCAACGAACATGTTACTAAGCATATGAGGATCGAATACCGTTACTAATTCCTCCGGAACCGTTTCGTTGTATCCTGTCGCGGATAATACTCCGGCAAGTAATAATAGAATCAGAACGATCTGCGTAATCCCTGTATAATTGACTGTTTTCATGCTGCTTCCTCCAAGATCAGAAACAAGAAATGAATTGAAGTGGATAATCTCATTCTTCAGGTATAATATATTCATAAGCTGGAGATTTAGTTCCTCACTGAGGCAGGAGTAACAGTTTATAGAAGGGATTGCTATGAGATTATCTGCTTCCATCGTTTTTCTTCTGGTTTCAATATCAATCGGCTGTACCGGATACACGGTATACGCCGACAAAGTATGGTACGGGATGAATTTCGATTATCCTCCTGAATCCGATATCAGATTCTCAGTCTCCGAATTGGAGAGCTGCAGGATTTTCACAATGCAGTTTTTTGATAATGAAAGGATGATGTGGATTACAACGGTTGGAATGAACGAACACGGCCTCTTCTCATCCCTTCAGTATCAGTGCCCCATGATCGAGGGTACACCCCGGCAGTCAGAGGGCCAGCTCTATATCTATCAGCTTTTCAATACAGCCATCAACGGCTGTGCCTCCGTTGATGAGGCTGAATGTATCATCGACTCCGTTGAGCTTGTGAACCTCTACGACCTGACCCTGCATGTTCTGATCGCGGATCCATACGGAGATGCCCTGATAGCAGAAACGGGAGATGGAGAGGACCTCATCACCCGAATCAACGGAGACTGGATTGTAATGACCAATTTCAAGATTGCGGACTTCATCCATACTCCGCCGGAGGAAATAGTCGGAGTGGGAGATGAAAGATACAGAAGAGCTCTTGCATATATAGAAGAGAACTACAGTTCCTTTGCTCTGCCCGAAGCGATAGGAACACTGGAGGCTGCTCTCAATACCGATTCAGTATGGAGCACAAAAGCGTCCATGATTTTCGATCCTGTGGATAGAATGGTGTACATAGGAATAGAGGGTGATTTTCAGAGAATATGGAAAATATCCATGGAACAACAAACCATTCAAACCTGGTCCGGTTTTACAAAGGACAGATCTGCGCAGGTTCAGGGAAATGGGATAACCGTACCGGAGTTGAGAACATGGGAATAAAACTGCCCTGCCCCGATGAAAATTAGATGTTCCGGTTTACTTGTACCGTGAAAGCCCGGCTGGAAGACTTGCTATCGGTGAAACATTATTGCCTTAGCCTTAAAATAGCACTATTCTACAGTGTTCATTATAGATGAGGTGATTAAATGATACGTACCCGATCAATCGGCAGCATGGCAGTTTCTGTCTTTTTTGCAGCAACTGTAACGCTTGTGTTTGTTTCCTCCTGCATAGATGACCCACCCACCCATCCGGAATTCAACGATTATCAGTCATATATTGACCTGGTCTGGGGACTTTACGATCAGCAGTACGTGTCATTCGATGTAAAGAATATTGATTGGGACGCTGTTCATGACGAGTATATCCAGCTTGCTGAGGATGTAGATTCCTTCGACCAACTGCAGTATCTTATAATCGAGATGGTGGGAAAGCTCGAGGACAAGAACGCCTGGCTCTATCTCCCGACTATTCCGAGAGATACCATTCCAACGTACATCCATGATATTGAAATGAATTACGATATACGGGTAATGATAGCACTGCTGATACCGTGGCATTTCGAGTGGGATCCTGGATTTTCTTCAACGTGGGGCCACTGCGTTATCGATACCATACCCTA
>JAIOSX010000163.1 GCA_021107345.1 Candidatus Aegiribacteria sp. | reverse complement strand
TAGGGCTGGTCTCAGTATTCAAGGATTTCCTTTCGGAGAGATCCGGACTGGTCTGGGTTACATTACTTGTGCCTATGGTATCCTTCGGAGTGAATTTCTACAGATGCGACCACACGATTACGGCATAAATCTTCTCGAAAGCTGTCCTCCAAACGCAGTTCTCATAACCAATGGTGACAACGATACATTTCCCCTCTGGTTCGCCCAGGGAGTCCTGGGGGTGCGCAGAGATGTTATAGTGAGCAACCTGAGCCTTATGAACACGAATTGGTACGTTAAGCAGCTGGTGGAAAAGGATCCTCTGCTGCTTAATTTTAACAACTCAAGACTAATTGATTCGCTGCATCCTGTTTTTGTATGGGGCCCGCACTACTTCCATTTGAGCTTGAACGGTCGTGCTGAAACAACTCCCATTGACGGGGAAATACTCCGAACGATCTTCAATCAGGTATGGCCATGGGCAATAACTGAAGATGAAATGGCTATTTCGATACCCACGGAGGGACTGTCGAACCAGGGCGCGCTTTCAATGCAGGATCTGGTTCTCCTGAATATGATTAAGAACAGATCTGTTCACGGTCGAGAGATCTATTTCGCAGGTACTGTCGCACCTGAAAGCCGGCAGTTCCTTGAACATTACCAGGAGATGGAGGGCATCGCATTCAGAATAACGGAGTATCCGGTTGTTGATGCGGTTAACAGCGCCAGGGGCTGGCAGCTGATGGAAAGCTACAGGTTCACCGGTATCTCCGACCCCTCCATATACAAATGTAACCAGGCCGTGCAAATCCTGAGGAATTACGTTCTGGCATATCACAGGCTTGCCTATCATTACCTTGAAGTGGGGGAGCCGGACAGTGTACAGCTTGCTCTTGACAGGGCGGAGCAGTTGTTCATTACACTCCCGGACGACTGGGCTGAAGTACTGCCCGGCAGGGCGATGATAGTCGGGAGACTTATAGATGGTCTCTACGGGCCGCAGGCAGCTGCGGATACTCTTCTGGCACTTGCCGAAGAAGCGCATTTCGCAGCTCGGGAAATGGGTAATCAGGAGCTTATGGGGCATTCTATTTCGATTATGAATATGGCCACAGGTTCGGATGGCTCCTTCGGGTACAGGCAGGAGTTGGAGTACAGAAACCTTTTTGATATCCTTGATAATGGTTCTATACCGTTCGCCTGGATGAAGATAGAGGTATCCATGATGTTCTCCGATTACATAGGAGCCTGGAATATCCTGGACAGCATGGAGATAACCGAAGATCCACGTTCGGTCATGATGGCTGAACTTGCCCGGAATTCCCTGGAGAATATTCTGGAGAATTCCAGAGTAGGTGCCAGAATAAACATATTTGATTGCGGTATATCGATATTCTTTGAATCCATTGATCAGAATTTATCAACTGATCTCGAACTTGACGAAAACGCAAACGCCGGAAGTATAATCGACGGTATGATACATCTTTCGTCCCGCGGAAACATCATGTCAGCTATGTCAGCAGGCCTTGTCCTTTCCGATTATATTGACGATCAGGAAGAAGCACGAGTGATAGTCGAATTTGCATACAGACTCCTGGAGGAAAGCCCTGAAGAAAGCAGGAAATGGTCAGAATGGTATGTCATGGAAAGCAACAGGGTTTCCCCGGAAGCCCTGGCATGGATGTCTGCCAGAGGCGGAAGACCCTTCCTGATGTACGCCGCGCTATGCGGAAGCAGCCATGTTCCGGTTTCGACCCTCTCCGAAATACTTACTGATCCCGCATATTATGCAGGACACGTACCTGACCCCGGCAACGGTTACGGCAGATATTCGTGGGTCAATACACTTGATGGAGGATCATGATAGAAGAGATTCACGCAACAACCGTGGTGGGGATAGTCCGCAACGGCAAAGCAGCAATGGCGGCAGACGGTCAGGTAACCCTGGGCGAAACAGTGATCAAGAATACAGCAAGAAAAATAAGAAAACTGTATTCCGGTACTGTTCTTGTGGGTTTCTCCGGTACCGGGGCCGATGCTTTTGCCCTGCTTGAAAGGCTTGAAGAAAAACTGGAGACAGCCAGAGGTAATCTCCCAAGGGCAGCTGTGGACCTGGCACGTGAATGGAGAGCTGATAAATACCTCAGACAGCTTCAGGCTCTCATTGCCGCTGTTGACAGGGAGCATGCCCTGCTCATTGGCGGTTCCGGAGAAATAGTTGAAGCGGAAGACGGAATAGTTGCTGTTGGTTCCGGGCAACCCTACGCACTGGCAGCAGCCAGGGCTCTGGATGCCCATACGAAAATGGGGCCTGCAAGAATTGCTGGTGAGAGTATTAGAATCGCATCCGGGATATGCATCTATACAGGCGGAGATATACAGATCGAGGAGCTTCACTGATGGATAAAGATCTAACCCCGGCTCAGATCGTGCAATGGCTGGATCGCCATGTCATAGGCCAGAATAATGCAAAAAGAGCTGTCGCGATAGCCCTTAGAAATCGCTACAGAAGAAGGAAGGCACCCAAAGAGATAAGATCCGAGATATATCCCAGTAATCTTATTATGATGGGACCTACAGGCATAGGTAAGACAGAGATCGCCAGAAGGCTTGCCAATCTGACAGGTGCTCCTTTTGTAAAAGTCGAAGCTACCAAGTACACCGAAACCGGATATGTCGGCAGAGATGTTGAATCAATGGTCAGATCCCTGGTTCGTCATGCGGTGAACATTGAGGCGGAGATTGCCGCAAAAGACCGGGAAGAGCAGGTCAAAGACGCTGTAAACAGCAGGCTGGCAGAGGCACTCAGGAAAACCGGTTACGATACAATGACCAGCAGCGAGATAATTAGAATGATTGATGAGGGGCTCCTCGAAGATACGGAAATCGAACTGATCCTCCCTGAACAGATGGCACAGATGGAGATATTGCCGCTCATGCCCGGAGGTGGTTTCGATAATCCAGCCGGGGAGAATATTAAGAAGCTCATGCAGAAGATGGTGGGCAGCAGACGGAAAAGAAAGAAGTTGACCGTTAAAGAGGCAAGGGATCGTCTCAAGGATGAAGAAATACGAAGGCTGCTGGAAGGCAGTGATCATATTTCAAGAGGTCTCTGGCTCGCCCAGGAGGAAGGTATAATCTTCATAGATGAGATCGATAAGATCATCGGTATCAGCGAAAGCAGGGGACCTGAGGTTTCCAGAATGGGAGTTCAGAGGGATCTGCTTCCAATTGTGGAGGGCTGTACAGTCCAGACCAGGTACGGTCCGGTCAATACCGACCATATACTTTTCATTGCCGCAGGAGCATTTCATGGCTCAAGCCCTTCTGATCTGATCCCCGAGCTTCAGGGTCGTTTTCCTATGAGGGTTGAACTTGACCCTCTTTCGGAAGAAGATCTTTTCAGGGTTCTCAACGAACCGGAAAATTGTCTTCTCAAACAGTACACCGCTCTTCTGAAAGCCGACGGGGTCAAACTTAAGCTTCACAGGAAGGCGGCACTCGAAGTCGCAAGAGTTGCAAACTATCTGAACGAAGAAACCGAAGATATCGGAGCAAGAAGACTCCGCCCAGTATTAAGTTATCTTCTTGATGAGCAGTTATTTGGAGCACCAGACCTTGTCCGGGGTGATGTGAATATCACAGGTGCCATGGCTTCGTCAATACTGCTTGACCTTGCTGATAGGAGAGAAGATGGTAATTATATACTATAAGTCGATTAGAAGAAATATCTGAAATAAGGGGATAAATGCATCGATCTGTCAATGAGGTAGCCTATAAAATCGTATATTATGGACCTGGTCTTTCAGGAAAAACCACCAATCTGAGAACGATCAGGGATATGATTGCACCGGAAAATCGTGGAAGACTCGTAACACTCTGCACCAGAGGAGAAAGAACCGTGTTCTTTGACTTTCTCCCTATTAATTTTGCCTCCATCGGAAATGACAGGGTAAGACTTCACCTTTATTCAGTACCCGGACAGGCCTATTACTCCCTGAGCAGAAGAGTGATACTCGACGGGGTTGATGGTATTGTTTTCGTGTCAGACAGCCAGACAGAACGCATGGATGCAAGTGTTGACAGCATTGAAGATCTCGAGTCCAATATGGAATCCTACGGACTTGAGCTTTCCGAGATCCCGACAGTTCTTCAGTTCAACAAGCGTGATCTCCCTTCAATCGCATCGGTGGATCATATGGATAAGCTTCTCAACCGATACGAATGGCCAACCATTGAATCAGTCGCAATAGGAGGAGCAGGTCCTGTGGAAACCCTGAAGCTGATGGCTACAATAATTGCAAAACGTCATGCAGGACACCTTTCCTGACACAATCATGCTTATGTTCATGTAACGACTCCTCTTGATTATGTCGAAAAGAATAATAAACCTGCTGATTGTTTCTGCATTGATGACTGCTATAGCGGCAGGATTTCTTTTCAGATCCTGGTTCTCGCGGGATATCATGCCTCCAACGCACATGATGCAAACTGAGACTACTCAGTCCTACAGGTACGCAAAAATGATATCAGAGGATGGCAGTATTCCACAGCTGGATACGCTCGTGATGCATCCCGATGGGATGAATACATCCGAAAACTCCATTTTTGAGGAATACATAGCCGGAGGGATACACAGGATAACCGGCGGGGATTTTGATGATTTCATAAGAGTCTTCTGTCTTCTTTTTCCGCTTCTGTTAATTCCTTTTCTTTACCTTTGGATGCGTGCCGCAGATTACAGCATTCCCTGCGCACTGGCCGGTTCCGCTCTTTACGCTTTTATCTTTCCTGCACTGCTACGAACCAGGGGAGAATCCTTTTACCGGGAAACGGTCGCTTTGCCATTCCTTGTAGCACTTGCATGGCTTACTGAAAAGGCGGTTTCGGATGCAGAAACGAACGGATCCACAGGCAGGAAAACCCTTATCACATCCATTTCTGCAGGATCTGTTCTTTTTATAGCGCTTGCCGCCTGGAAGGTTTCCGCATTTATAACGTTATTTCTTTTCCTATACCTTTACTGGAGAAACTACAGAAGGGGTGATATTCCCGCGCCTCTTCGCATATCTCTTACGGCAGCCCAGCTCTCCGCAGCAATACTTCTAACTCATATGAGGCACGACGGCGCCCTTTTGAGCCCTTCTTCAGTGATGGCTGTACTCCTGATCCTTCCAAGATCAAAGGCTATCTGGATACCACTGGGCGGAACTCTTCTTGCACTGATTTCGACATTCATCGGGCCGGGTTCAAACGGGCATGTGGCAGCTGTCATTGCAGCGAAGATCCGCTTTATGTTTTCACATCCTTCTGATCCCTCAATGCTTTCGGATGACGCCAGGCTATTCTGGGTTCCGGGGTACACCAGCCCCACACCTGCGCAGTTCCTGCTTCTGTTCGGGCTTCCCCTTGCCGCAGCGATACCCGGAATACAGCAGTTTTTCAGAGAAAAAAAAGGCAGGCTCATTTTCTGGTTCCTTTTTCTCTCTCTGGCCGGTTACCTTTTCTTTGACAGGCTTCTTGTACTTCTGGCAATAGCCCTGATCCCGGTCATTTCACTGTCGCTGCGAAAGAACTGGTTTGTAGTTCCTGCACTCTCGCTGATTCTTCTGCAATCGATCTTTCCGGGATATATCGCGGAGATGATCTCAAAGACCGGTCTTTCCTACAGAAATTCATCATCATTACTCAATGACATAGAACTGGATTCATTCCTCTTATGGGTGCAGCGGGAAACCGACAGTGACGAAGCCATACTGAGCTTCTGGCATATTTCCGGACTCGTATCCGCTTATGCGGAGCGGCCTGTAGTTACTCATACGTTCTTTGAGAACAGCGACAACCGGAGAAACATCGTGCGGTTCGCGCGCACAATATTCATGTCGGAGGACAGCCTTACGGCCTTTATGCGGGAAATGGAATGCAGTTATGTTGTTTATCAGGCTGATTTCCTGCTTGATGACAGTTTTTCAGGCCTTCTTTACCTTGCAGGCCTGGAGGAGATACCGGATAATTCAGTTGCCGTGAAAATGCATTACATGCCGGAACTGCTTTCTTCTCTGACACCCGTATTTCAGGGGCAATCACTTCGAGTTTTCAGGATGGGAGGGGGGAACGGAGAAACTCTGCAAAGACAGTTCCTCTTTGAAGAGAGGTACAGTCACTGTTACGATGGCTACGATTCTGCAAGGCATCTCATGTTAGATCTTCGGGCATCTTCAGGATATCTGGCCGATTCAGGTATAGAATTCAACGATCCCGATATGCTTTCAGGAGCAATGCTCCTCGGGATATCCGGCGGAGGACCCCGGGATGTTATAGAACATATGCTCAATGATCTGATTCAGTTGTATATTCAGGGAAGCTACAGTCTGGATCACCTTGCTGAAGATATTGAAACGTTTAACTACTGCTTCGGGAGCAACCCTGAGTTAAGGCTTCTGCTTGCGAGACTGTATGCATTTGAAGGACGGTTAACGGAGGCGGAAATAGAATACGGACTTGTGATTGAAGAGGATCCGGGGAATACTCAGGCCTCAGCAGAACTAAGGATGATAACTCAAAGAGGAGAGGAATGAGACTGGAATTCGTAAAGATGAGCGGTGCAGGGAACGATTTCATCGTTATAGATAACATGGACTCATCACTTGATTCTATTATTACAGCTGAGTTTATAAGATATCTGTGCATCAGGGGCATTTCAGTGGGAGCAGACGGCCTTCTTGAACTTATAAATGATACTGAATACTCATTCCACATGAAGTATTATAACAATAATGGGAAGATAGCCGGAATGTGCGGAAACGGCGGAAGATGCGCGGCCGCTTATGCCGTATCAAAGGGTATTGTTCCTGATAATGGGGTTTTTCGTTTCAGGAGCGATGCAGGAGTGCATTCAGCTGAAATAACCGCTCCTGACAGTGTCAGGTTATGGATGACTGATCCTGAAATATATTACTATGATAGCAGCATTGATCTGGAGTCTGTCAATTTACATGTGTCATTCCTGGATACGGGAGTCCCCCATGCGGTGGTCATGCTTGACGGACCTGCAGATATCTGCTTTTCAGCGCTGGCTCCGAAGCTCAGAAAACACAGCTATTTCGGAGAAGCCGGCGCTAATGTTGATTTCGTCTGGATCAGTGGTGATTCGGAACTTGAAATACGGACATGGGAGAGGGGCATTGAACGCGAAACCCTTGCCTGCGGTACAGGTGCGGTAGCCTCGGCGATCTGTGCAGCCAGCATCCATGGAATGGATCTTCCCATTGATATTACGGTAAAAAGCGGCATGAAGCTGAAAGTGGGAAAGAACAGCAATGGCTGGTGGCTCCAGGGGGAAGCAAGAACCGTATACTCAGGAATTCTTGAAAACCCATTGGTGGAAAGCTTTACGACGGACTTATGAAATTCTATTCATTTCATCGATACGGAGCGGGTATAACTCAGTTGGCAGAGTGTCAGCTTCCCAAGCTGAATGTCGCGGGTTCGACCCCCGTTACCCGCTCCACACTAGCACCCCGGCAAACATCAACTGTCGGACCCTGCTCGTACTTTGGCGTCCCTGCGGCGTTACGGATTCAGTTACATAGCGTTGCTATGCGCCTTTATCCGCGCCTTGCAGGAACACAAAATCACTTCGCAACCTCACGACATCTGACACTCGCCAGGGTACTACTTCTTTCGGCTATACTTCTACTGCACTCATCCATTTCAGCTGCACCCGTTTATACAAGTCATGACTTCTGGCTGATGGCTTCAGGACATGGACTCCTTAATTATTCGACCGATGAATCTGTAATCAGCGAGACATTCCTGTTGAGCCAGCTGAAAAATGGAAACACGAAAGCACTTATACCTCTGGTGCATCTACTTGTGGCTTCAGGCAGAACAGATTATGCTGAAATATGGATGGAGGGCAGGGGGAACATAATGCCAGTTTCAAGAAGGGATCTTGGTATCGCCCTTTCATGGTATGGCCGATACGATCTTCATAGCGTCATGACCTCCGATATCCCAATTCCTCCGGACCTTCAAAATGACGATTACGCTTATACCATTGCCGCCATACTCTACCTCGGATGGATGAACAGTTCTCAAGACGGATGTTTCTATCCGGACCTTTTAGTAGGACCCACGGATCTTGATTTGCTGGCTGATGATTTCTTTCCGTCATCATACAGCTGGGAAAGGGACTGGATAAGCATGAGTTCCCTTGACAGCCTCTTCGCAGCCGGTATCAGTGAAGGATCAGGACAATGATAACTGATACCAAGAAAGGTTGGGCTTTTCTGAAGCAGCTGAACCTTGATATTCAGGAAAAAGCCCAGCAGATAGCAGGCAGTTTTGCGATTCTTCCTGCAGCGATCTCCTCGATACGTTTCCTTGGAGCTGCTGTGGTATTACTGATAATCTACAAATCAATGAACCTCAATTTGCTCTTCTGGGTAATCCTTGTTTGTACTATTTCTGATTACCTTGATGGATGGATCGCAAGAAGACTGAAAAAGGCCTCCTACCCGGGGAAGGTATTGGATTTCATAGCTGACAAGCTCTTCGTATCGATAACACTAATAGCAGTATCATTTTCACTTGGAGCCATTGATACAACGGTTGCCACTATACTTGCCGGGTATCATCTTCTTCTTCTCTTTTTACTTGCGGCGATTTCCTGGAGTGTTCATGTTCCAGTTGTTACAATAACAACAGGTGAACGTCTCGCAATACTTGCCAGTTATCTTCTTCTGATAACAGCGGTCGGAAGGATTACTTTCCCACAGAAGCACATATTCCAGTCCCTTTATACACCACTGACAATAATAGCTCTTCTTTCCGCACTGACCGGCCTTCTGAGTTATCTCCGTCTTCTCAGAAGGATGCTCTCGCGGTTTCTGGAGTAAATAATGTTTATTAATTTGACCCTTCTGCTTTCAATGTTCCTGTCGAGCGGGGCTGAACTGGAGATTGCAGGTGATTTTGTTGCATCGGGATGTGCTTATTACGAAGATAACGACTATTCCGGTGAAGTCAGGATACTCAGCAGGTTTCTTGAGGATGCCCTTTACTCCGGAAACAGTTTACATGCATTTGAGCTTTTACTGCAGCTTGAGCAATTCCACCTTGAACCTTCAATATTTGATTTCTGGTATGCGCGACTGAGCTGGAACTGCGGCCTGCCTGAATATGCATGCGAAGCCCTGGATTCGGTTCAGGGAAGCCGGTGGCTTGAAAGCAGAGCCAGGGGGCTTGCCGCCCAGTTCAGAGGTAACGGCCAGGAAGCTGCCACACAGTTCAGGCTTTCCATGGAACAGGCAGAATCAGCAAGACAGCGCTTTTACTCTGCACTGGATCTCAGCTTCGCCCTTATCCAGACCGGCAGGTACGAAGAAGCGGAAGATATCGCGGTATTTCTCGCGACAAACTTCCCCGGCGAAGGTCTGCCCCTTATATCCCTTGCGCTCAGCCTTCAGGAGCAGAACAGATTCGGTGAGGCCATGTCCATACTTCAATCACTATACTCAGGAGATGAATTTACTGCCATTTCAAGGCATTTTGCCTCAGCTCTTCTGGAGGATCTGGAATGAAACACGTATTAGGGAAACTTTTAGGAAAAATCTTTAGAGGATCGTCAGGCACTGCAGAAAAAAACAAAAGGTTCATACACCTCCCCGATGATCTGCACGATCCGGACGGATTTCTGGTTTATTCAGGACCCGAGGAATCGGATGTCTGGCCGGCTATCTATATCATGAATACTCTTCACAGGGAATTTCCCAAGAAAAAGCTTGTCGTTATCTGCAGTATAAGGGACAGTGTCCTTTTCAACATGCTGCGGCTCAGACCTATCGTTCATTCTTACGAAGGCCGTCCGAAGATCCCCGATATGATCGAAGGAGATTCCATTTCACCCGGAACAATTCTAGTGCACCCTTATACATCCGTCCTCAGTGTAGATGAAAAGGTACTTTCCGAAACACCCTGCAGAATACGTATGGCTCCTCTCAGCCAGTCATCTGCATTTATTAATTTCAGAGTAAAGACAAAAGCGGATGTCTATCCCGATATTCTTGCCGAGATGTGCAGTACCATCGGGCTTGATTACGATTCGGACTGGAAACCGGCTGTACCGAATCGGATAGAGGAACTGGTTGAGCATAAGATTGCACCGGTTTCAGGAAGGATGCTGCCGTACATAGTCACTACACCGTCTGCCATTTCGATTCTCGAAAAGCGCAGGGCCGAAATACCACTCAGAACAGTAACGCTATCCGGCAAAAACAGTGATTTCGATCACCTGGACAGAGAGATAAAGACAGTGATCATTGCCGATGCAACCGCCGTGCTAACCGATTCGGATGATCAATGGGGAGACGCATGCGCACATGGCGTACCGGTCGTAGGCCTTGATAGAACCGGCAACTTCCTGAAATGGAAAGACATAAAACCGGCGTCGAACGATGACGAATTCGCTGAATCATGGGTCAAGCTCCTTAAAAAAGGATGGTGATTTGACTCTGATCGTCAGAACACCGAACTGGCTCGGTGATCTGGTCATGTCACTTCCAGCCATTTCGATGCTTGCTTCAGAGAATCCAGATATGAGCTTATGGAGCCATCCAAGGGTATCGGGGCTTATTCCCGTTTTCCTCCCAACAATTAAGGTCATTGAAGCCGGAAGGATAAAAAGGGGAAATTTCACAAGACTTCTTCTCATGACAGGCTCCTTCAGATCAGCATTCCAGGGCTTCCTTTCGGGTATACCTGAGCGGATAGGATACAGGACAGACATGAGGGGGCTCCTACTGACAGCAGGGATAAAACCTCC
>JAIOSX010000197.1 GCA_021107345.1 Candidatus Aegiribacteria sp. | reverse complement strand
TCAGGAGATTTCCAGCAGAGGAAGTCTCAATAGATAACTTCGGGGAGAACCCCTTCGGCAGCAGAAGGTACACGATAATTCCAACAGAGAAATCCGTGATTCCGCCGCAGACCGAGAGAAGACTGCATTCCACCGATTCGCAGCGAGGAAACTACCTGCTAATCGAGATGGATTCCCCGTTTGACAATATCGGCAGAGCCGCGAAGTTCTTTGTTGAATGCCTGTGCAGACAGGTGGGCTCGGCCCTTCTTCTTCGTGACAGAGAATCCATGGCTTACATCGATATGCTTACCGGTTCAATCATCGGCTATTCATGGACTAAAAGGCTCATGGAACTTTCAGAAGAAGCTAAATCCAGCGGTACTCCGATGTCGGTCCTTCTTGTGGATGTGGATGATCTGAGAGAGATAAACAGGCTTTTCGGATACAATGTAGGAGATAATACACTGAAAACCGTTGTATCGACTATTAAGGGAATACTGCGTCCCAACGACATGATAGGAAGGCTCAGGGAAGACCTGTTTGTTGTGTCTCTTCCGGAAACGGGAGGAGAGAACGCCATGATCATAGCTGAGCGGATCTGCAGTATCATAGCTGGTACCGAGATAAGACCTGACAGAGTGCCGGTAACCGTCTGCATCGGTGTGGCGGTATACGATTCCCCGGAGGAGAACCCCGAACTCATGATCAGCCGGGCATGCGCAGCTCTGAACCTGGGGAAGAGTCAAGGGAACAACAGGGCTGTACTATGGTCAGAGGAGGGGGGTGCATGGGATTTTGATTCCGGAATGCTTAAAGTATTCAACACCGGGGATCCCGGCTGGGACCATTCCGTCAGCGTTATGGTACTGGAACTTCTTTCAACGAGCAAACCTTCGATGGAAATGGTTGCCGAGCGGCTCAGAGATGCCCTGCGTAGCGAATTTATCTATCTGGAAGATGGAAAAGGGAACAGTTCTTTTGTCGGAAGCAGGATTCTCAGAAGAATTCCTGAAGAGATCCATGAGAAGTCAGAAGACATGATATGTACACATTCTGGAATACTGGGCAGGTACGATGTCCTTTCAGTAAGACTGGCATGCGGGGGCAGGCTTATCTCGGCTTGGGATAAATTGGAGGGTATATCAGAAAGCCTGAAGAGTATTTTCAGGGCTCTGGCCACCCTCGCCAACCTTCTTATTCAGAGCGAGTCAGTTATTCCCGGGCATCCTTCTCCAGAGCAGCCTTAAGAAAATGGCCCGTATATGAATCGCTGTTTTCAGCCAGCTGGTCAGGTGTACCTGTTGCTATTATTCTCCCTCCCGCATCGCCTCCGTCGGGACCAAGGTCCACTATCCAGCTTGCGTTCTTGATGACATCAAGGTTGTGTTCAATTACTATTACGGTGTTTCCCGCCTTGACCAGCCTTCCCAGGACTATCAGGAGCTTTTTCACGTCATGAAAGTGAAGGCCTGTGGTGGGTTCGTCCAGAATGTACACTGTATGGGATGATCCTGGACGCGACAGCTCCCTTGCAAGCTTGATTCTCTGGGCTTCACCCCCGGAAAGGGTTGTTGCCGGCTGCCCCAGCTGGATGTAACCCAGACCAACATCATCCAATACCTTGAGAATGCGGTATATAGCGGGAATTCTCTCGAATCGAACCAGCGCTTCGCTGATGGTGAGATCCAGCACTTCCGCAATATTCAGTCCCCCGTAGGTGATTTTCAGCGTCTCGTTGTTGAATCTGCGGCCACGGCATGTTCTGCATTCAATGAAGACATCGGAAAGGAAATGCATCTCTATCTTAATCACGCCTGCGCCCTTGCAGTCCTCACACCTGCCGCCCTTTACGTTGAAACTGAATCGGCCTGGCTTGTATCCACGGACCTTCGCCTGAGGCGTCTGGGCAAACAGTTTTCTTATAAGGTCAAAAACTTTTGCATAAGTTGCGGGGTTGGACCTTGGTGTTCTCCCAATGGGATCCTGGGAGATGTTGATGACCTTATCCACATTCTCTACTCCCCCCAGAGAGACGTAGGGGCCGGGTCGGAGTTTCAGCGAATTTCCTGTAGCTGCGGAAAGGGCGGGGTATAAAGTCTGGCTGATAAGAGAACTTTTGCCCGACCCCGATACCCCTGTAATGCAGAGGAACCTTCCAAGCGGGATCTTAAGATCGACATCCTTCAGATTGTGAAGGCTCGCCTTCTTCAGTGTAAGGAAGCCGCTGCCTTCCCCGGAAGCGGGTACGGTTCTGTGAATGAATTTCCTTCCGGAAAGGTAGTCACCTGTAAGGGATTCTTCTGATGACATTATATCCGCAGGAGTTCCGGCAGCAACGATATTGCCTCCGTGAACACCTGCGCCCGGACCGAAATCCACCACATGGTCAGCAGCCAGAATGGTTTCATGATCATGCTCCACCACAAGAACGGTGTTGCCAAGGTTCCGAAGTTCCGCAAGAGTAGAGAGGAGCCTTCTGTTATCCCTCTGATGAAGGCCTATCGTAGGTTCATCAAGTACGTATAGAACCCCCGTAAGACCACTTCCGATCTGGCTGGCCAGCCTTATCCTCTGGGCTTCTCCTCCTGAAAGAGTTGGTGATGCCCTGTCCAGCGTAAGGTAATGAAGGCCTACATTAACAAGAAAATTCAGTCTGTTGCGGATCTCCCTGAGGAGTTCTCCAGCTATCTCCTTTCTCCAGGGATCAAGTTCAAGATGTGTGAAGAATTCATGAAGCTCATTGACTGTCATGGAATTGAGTTCATGAATACCTCTGTCATTTACAGTTACCGACCTGGCTTCCCTTCTGAGCCGGGTACCTCCACACGAGGAGCAGTCGGACTTGTTGAAGAATCTTTCGTAAAACTTCCTTGCCGCCTGGCTGGCCGTGTTTCGGTAGAGCCTCTCCATCCTGGGTATAACGCCTTCCCAGTTCGTCTCCCATGTTCCGGTACTGTTCGTGGAGGACCAGGTGATACTGATCTTTCTATTGCCGCAACCGTAGAGAATTTCGTCCTGTACCTCCTGAGACAGGCTTTGCCATGGAGCACCAAGGCTAAAATCAAGTTCCCTGGCAAGAGCTCGTGCCAGGTTCTTTCCGTGGCCCGAAGGTATCCCCCAGGGCCCAACGGCTCCATCTTTTATGGACAGCGCCTTCCTTGACACCACCAGCAGCGGGTCAACCTTGAGCTCATACCCCAGACCTGAACATTCCTGGCACATCCCCAGGGGATTGTTGAAACTGAAAAGCTGGGGGGAGAGGTCAGGCATACTTATGCTGCACCATGCGCAGGAACTGTGTTCACTCATCAGGGTTTCTTCTCCTGAATCGGCATCGATCACCGAGAGGACGCCATCCCCTTCCCTCAGTGTTGTCTCAATTGAATCCATAAGTCTGCTGGCGATACCCTCTTCGCATACTATCCGGTCTACAATGAGATGGATATTATGCTTCTTTCTGATGTTCAGTTTGATGTTTTCCTCGAGATTCCTGGTCTTTCCGTCGATAAGAACCCGGACATAACCTTTTTTTCTCAGTGACGGAAAGAGGTCTGCATGGGCTCCCTTCCTGTTCCGCAGCAGGGGAGCCGTTATTAACAACCTGGTCCCTGCCGGGAATTGAAGAATTCTATCAACCATCTGCTGCGATGACTGGCTTGATACTTCTCTACCGCACTCAGGGCAGTGGGGAATACCCACCCTTGCGTAGAGAACCCTCATGTAATCTGAGATCTCCGTCACTGTTCCTACTGTTGATCTGGGATTATGGCTTACCGTTTTCTGTTCAATGGAAATAGCTGGTGACAGTCCTTCGATGCTTTCGTAAAGGGGCTTTTCCAGCTGACCAAGGAATTGCCTCGCATAGGCTGAAAGCGATTCAACGTACCTTCGCTGCCCCTCTGCGTAGAGAGTGTCGAATGCAAAGGAACTCTTTCCCGAACCGGATACTCCCGTGAGGACTACGATCTTGTTTCTGGGAAATTCCACAGTGATGTTCTTCAGGTTATGCTCACGGGCTCCCCTTACGATTATTCTGTCCATATTTCCCTTTCGGTGCAGGGATTTATCTTCGCAGTGCTTACCGCAACCATATACTATACAACTTAAAGTGGGACATGGAATGCGCCACAATAGCACGTCATCTGTACGACGGTCGGGGGAGGACTTATTGAAGGAGTTGGTAAGATATTGCGGGACAATATTCTGTGGATAGAGATATTTCTGGCACGATGATTGCTCGAAATATACTCGAATTAATACCCGGCAGCCCGGAACTGATGGAGGTTTCGGGCGGGTTTTGAAAGGTTCATGAATGGTTTTTCAGCCCCGGAAGCGGGGAAGTCTATAACGTATCCTTCCTTCAGGAAAAGGGAAGAGAACATTGAGAGGATAACATGGGAAAGATAATTGGAATTGATCTTGGAACCACGAATTCGTGCGTGGCTGTCATGGAAGGTGGTGAACCCACCGTAATACCTAACGCTGAAGGCGCGAGAACAACGCCTTCGGTAGTCGGATTTAATGATAAGGGGGAAAGGCTTGTGGGTGTTGTAGCCCACAGGCAGGCCGTAGCGAACCCTGAGAATACCATATTCTCTATAAAGAGATTCATGGGATGCAAGTACAGCGAGATGAAGAAAGAAATAGAAAGGGTTCCCTACAAGGTTGTTGAGGGAAAGAACGGCGATGCCTGGGTGGAGATATTGGGCAAGAAATACTCCCCTCCGGAGATATCTGCGATGATCCTCCAGAAAATGAGACAGACTGCCGAGGACTACCTTGGAGAAAAGGTTGAAAAGGCGGTTGTGACTGTTCCAGCGTATTTCAATGACAGCCAGAGGCAGGCCAC
>JAIOSX010000217.1 GCA_021107345.1 Candidatus Aegiribacteria sp. | reverse complement strand
CACCATTCCAGACGGGTATGTTATCAGCAATAAGTTCCGATATTCGAGCCTTGGTTGAACCACTCTGGTAGTAGAACCCCCCCATCATGTAGTTGGCGAGCGGATCGTTCGGATAAGCATTGCTGAGGCGGGAGAATATATTCTGCATTGAACCACGCTGCCCGCTGTCCCGGTATATTGTGGCAAGAAGAATGTATGCTTCCCGGTTTCCTGTACTGGAGATAAGTGATTCCAGTCTGCTAACCGCACTGGATGTTCTGCCTGCCCATGATTCAACCTGTGCAGTGTAAAGAATCTTCTGCGAATTGTCCGGGTCCGATTCCAGATATATGACCGCATGGTCAGCGGCCTTGCTGTAATCACCAATCTTGACATAGGATTGAATAAGGCGCTGTCTGAGGCCGTTCATGGTGCTGTTTACAGCAAGTATTTCCTCCATATACGGTACTGCTTTGGAAAATTCCTCCGTCTGGTAATAGAGAAGAGAGAGGGGGAGCTTGATAGAAAGATTGTCCGGATTGCTTGCAAGCGCTGTCTCGAAACTGGTAATTGCCTGGTCAATCTCTCCAAGTACCTGATAAGCTTCCGCGAGCCCTAAATAGGCATCCGCATTCTCAGGATCGAAAGCTACTGCATTCTCAAAGTATGTCCTTGCCATGGTTGGATCATCGTTGGCAAGGTAAACCTTCCCTATACCAGTAAGGGCTTTTGGATTAGTTTCATCTTCAGCGAGAATAGCTTCGTAAACCTCAAGGGCCTTATCTACAGAATCCACATCAGCTTCAAGGTAGATTCCCGCAAGCTGAAATCTTGCATCCAGCAGTGTCGGATCAATAGAGAGAGCCTGGTTCAGGAACATTATCGCCATTGACCAGTTCTTCATCTGGATACTGAATGCAGCCTGATCAAGTGCCTGCTGGGTTCTGCCGCCGATAAGCTCAGAAAGATCTACTATCATGCTTTCGGCGAGTTCCTTTACGGGGTCTGTGTTCTTGGCAACCGTTGCAGGGTCTGCATTTATAGTATTGCCGGAAGCGGGTATACTGACATTCCAGAAAACCTGGAATTCCTCTCCAGCAGGGGCAATATTACCGTAGAGTATCATCTCTGCTTCAAGAGCAATACCGGCATCCGACACAAAGTCAGGCGGAACACCATATTCAAAATCAGATGGATTGAAACCCAGATCCTCAAACGCGTCTTCGAGATCTCCCTTTGAGATGAAGGAATATTCAGGGCTATCCTCAAAAATGTCCTGAAGACTGTCATAAAGCTTATTGCTTATCCATCGGGCATCAGAACCGCTATAACCGAATGGTACTATTCCGACTCTTGTAGCTTCCCCGTCACCCTGCGCCACTGCGATGCCGCAGGCCAGCAGTACAAGGCATACTGTCGCAAACATTATTCTCATCATTCTTTCCTCCATAAACACATGATGGCAGAAATGCAGTATTAACGAATAGTATTGTAAAGTAGACAGCAAATATTGCACTATAGGCAATTGCAGGCAAGCACCTGCTTTCCCGTGATATTATCCACTGATACTGATTCTATTATCAGGCTTCTCCGGAAGCTCATTCATCATTCTGTTCTTCCTGTGAATCCCGCACTGATGATACACCTGAGGAAGAACAGTGTTCCATCACGAAATCCATAACCTGATCTTCAGATACGATACTGAAAGGCGGGATGGACCTGAGGAATACTCTGCCGTAGTTCTTCGAAATGATCCTTCTATCCATTATCATGACAACTCCCATGTCATCAAGCGACCTGATCAACCTTCCCACTCCCTGTTTCAAACGTACCGCAGCAAGCGGCAGCGAATACTGTCCGAAGGAGCTTCCTCCATGTTTTTCGATAAGATCCATTCTGGCCCGGATAAGCGGGTGCCCCGGAGATGCAAAGGGGAGCCTGTCAATTACAACCGCCTGGAGCATACTTCCAGGCAGATCAACACCCTCCCAGAATGAGGAAGTGCCCAGGATAATTGCCCTGCTGCATTCCCTGAAATCCCTGAGAATACTGTTTCTTGACATCTCACCCTGCGTAAAGAGTCTTATGCCGGGAGGAAGCTCTTTCTCTGCGATTCGCTTCACCAGCTTCAGGTTCCTGTAACTGGTAAACAGCATGAGGGTCTTTCCTTCCAGTACCTCCGCAAGCCTTCTGCCCCATTGCCATACGGCCATGGCCAGATCTTCATGGGAATCATGCGGGGGGAGGTTGTCCGGGATTGAAAGAATCGCCTGTGAGGGATAGTCGAATGGGCTTCCGAAACTTTTTGCACGAGCATCCCATGCCCCGAGTCTGTTGCGGAAGAAATCAAATTCATCCGCAACCGTAAGTGTAGCTGAAGTCAGGATGGTAGTATCAAATCTTGAGTATACGGTATCCATCAGATCCAGCCCGATATCCAGGGGCACTCCTTTAAGAATCGGATGCTTACTGCCGGTCTCCACAAAACAGCAGTATTCCTCGGTACTCAGTTCCATGAATCTCCCGGCTGTATTCGCAATAACGGAGGCGGTCTGGGATACCGGCAGCAGTTCCTCTATTTTCTCAGTATTTTTTGCAAGCTGCTCTGCAGTTATCTTAACTTCTTCAAGTCCTTCATGGTACTCTACAGGATCCCATACGGATGTCTCTTTTATCCCATCTGTAAGATCCGCTATAGAAGCGGAGAGAAGCCTGGCTTTCTCAAGAAGCACGGCCTTTTTCTCCGTATCTATCTCGCTGAAGGCAATTCCGTCAAAAATCGGCAGAAGTATACCTTCACTGAGTGAAAGCCCCAGACAGGAGCTGGCTGCATCCTCAAGGCGATGTCCCTCATCTATTACCAGCACATCCGCCCCGGGAAGAACTTCATCAGCCATCAATCCTGATACAAGCAGGTGATGATTCAGAATCAGAATATCCGATTTCCTGGCCTGATTCCTTGCGCTGAAGAAATGACAGGCACCCCTGAAGTGGCAGGAAGAACCGGTACAGTCCAGATGATCCGACCTGAAATGCCTCCATACTGCTGAGGGAACCTCTTCAGAGAATGATGAGATATCACCGTCTTCTGTGGTTTCGACCCATTGCTCGAAATCGCTCTCAATTTTGAATGACGCGCCTCCCGAATTCCATTTCCTCACGCACAGATAGTTATTTCTTCCCTTCAGCACGCTGACCATGGCATCCGAATTCAGCGCCGATAGTACAGCAGGAACATCTTTGTTGGCCAGCTGGTCCTGCAGGGTTATTGTGGCGGTGGATACGAATATTTTTCTGCCGGAAAGGATAGCGGGAATGATATAGGCAAGGCTCTTGCCTATTCCTGTGCCGGCCTCAAAAAGATGTATGCCACCTGAATCCATGGCGGAACCCACAGCTCTGGCGAATTTTACCTGTGAGGGTCTTGCAGAGTATTCCGGAATGCTTGAGGTAAGAACATCTCCGATAAAAACATCCTCAATCCTGTCCATAAGGTTCAATTAACAACCCTCCTGTGCCGGCGGATATCCTTGAGGACAAGCTGTATACTCCCGTCCCCGCGATATGTATCCAGTGCCAGAGTAAACGCGAGATCGACTGTACTGTCAAACATGGATTGCCTGTTTACCATGTTGAAGCCTATGGCTCTGTAAATGACTGAACCGATCCTGAAATTGCAGCTGAGATGGTCAGCGTTCTTCCCTACAGCTCTCCACTGGACCGGATAGGCTCCCCTTGCTATCCAGACCGGTTTTCTGTTACCCTCGCCGAAAGGTTCAATCATTTTCAGAGCTTTTACAGTTTCGGCATTGTAATCCTGTTCCTCAAGTTTTCCGTCAATGTACAGAACCGATCCAAGGTGCCCATCCCACTCATCCCCGGATAGAATACTGTTCAGCTCTTCTCTCAGAATGGGGATATTAGCTTCGGGAATCCTGAATCCCGCAGCCATCGGGTGGCCTCCAAGACTCTCCATTATCCGGTGTTCAGCCTGCAAACCAGTCAGAATAGAGTAAATTGGAATTCCCGGAACGCTTCGAGCGGAACCGTAGCCAATATCATTCTCGATCGAAATCATGATAGACGGTACACCGTATTTTGAAACAAGTCTTGACGCAACAATACCAATTACTCCGCGGTGCCATCCCTCATCCGCCATGACAATACAGCGCGGGGTATCAAGTTTCTCCACAAGCCGGATAACGTGATTCTCAATCTTACGATTCAGTTTTCTGCGAACCCTGTTATACTCCTCCACGATTTCTATCAGTTCTTCGGCCTCTTCAGTGCTTCCGGCAAGAAGCAGTTTAACCGCATCGGCCGCGTGACCTACTCTGCCGCATGCGTTAAGCAGTGGACCAATATAAAATGCTATGTCAGTTGAGCTCATTTCATCGATATCAAGCGATGCGGAACCAGTAAGCGCTGAAATACCAGGCAACGGGCTCCTTCGAAGCTGCTTTAACCCTTCAGCGACCAGAATTCTGTTGTCTCCTGTCAGATCCACTACATCCGTTACAGTGCCAATAGCCACGAACTGCAGCAGCTCAAAAAGATGTCCCGTATCAGCACTGAGCAAATCGTAGACGGCTCTTAAAACCATCCAGGCGACACCTGCTCCAGCCAATTTTGAATAAGGAGCATCCTCATCCAGTACGGGATTAACAATGGCCTCAGCATCGGGCAGGATTTCATCGGGCTGGTGATGATCGGTGATGACAGTATCCACATCCATATCTTTAAGAATTTTGATATACCCGGCAGCGGTGATTCCACAATCTACGGTTATGAGCAGACCTGCTTTCACTGCGCTGCAGGCTTCGATGCTCGATTCTCCGAGTCCGTAACCATCCTCGAACCTGTCCGGAATGAAGTAATCGACATGAGCGCCCAGTGGCTGCAGCCCCATATAGACAATAGCGGTTGCAGTTATTCCATCTGCGTCGAAATCGCCATGGATCAGGATTCTTTCCGAGTTCTTCACAGCGGAGACGATACGCTGAGCGGCCTTCAGAATTCCTCCCATATCCTTCCAGTCTGAAAGGTTTTCCATGTCCGGATTGAGAAATATGTTCAGTTTGTCATCAGTGAAACCCCTTCTTGCAAGAAGGAGAGATATTGATTCGGGAAGGTCGCAGGGATTTTCTGCTACTTTCAGGTTCAGCTCAGGTGCTGGTCTGGCCACCCATCTTTTCCTCAAGAATCCTCCAAAAGTAGAAAGGGTCAGGCTGTAAGCCGGGTTCTGTCCCGCCATACGGGCGGTAGTGGCCATCCGTCTTGGATGCCAGTTACCTGACACCTCCAGCGGCCAACCCGGAGGTCAAGGGGAACGGGCAATTCCCCGGCCTCAATGAGACCAATCCTCCCTATTCGGCCTTGCACCGGACAAGGTTTGCCGTGCGGATGCTGTTACCAGCATCCCGGTGGGCTCTTACCCCACCTTTTCACCCTTACCCCCTATGAAAATTACAGTCAGTCTCATCTAGGAGCCTGTCCGACAATGAAACATTGGCATAAGACACACACGGCTGGCTATAATACTCGCATATTATCGTCAAATACATCCAGTATTCTCCTCAAATCTCCGAGCATTTTATCTCAGCCGTGAGGATATTCTGCTCAATGCACATTGCCGGACACACTCCTATCATATCTGTGAGATACCGCAGGGGGCGGTTTCGTTTCTGTGGCACGTTCTCTCCGTTACCGGAACCGGGATTTCCCCGGTGTCCCGCCCTGTGGAGCCCGGACTTTCCTCCCCTCGGGGGGCGGCCACTCACCTGACCCTCTGATGAAATATAACGATTTTGTTTATGCTCCAGCCATGGAGCTGTCGTCCTTCCAGACTACAAAACGTCCGCATATGGGGCAGATGAATGTATCTCCCTGGCTGATCTCAACCGCGGTCTGAGGCGGAATATTCGTAAGGCAGCCTCCACAGGTTCCTTTCTGCAGGCCAACGACTACAAGCCCTCTGCCTGATGCACGGAGCTGCTCATACTTATCCAGAAGTCGCTTGCCTATCCCTGAAGCTATCTCTTTCCGCTCAGCCATCAGTCCTTCCATATTCTCAGTCAGAACCTCAAGCTGACCGTCAAGAATATCCTGCCTCTTAGCGGCTCTCTTTGCATTCCGCTCCCATATCTTCTTTGCCTCTTCAAGGTCCTTTTCGCTCTGTTCCTCTTCGTACATTTTTTCAAGGATCTGGCTGTCAAGGTCGCTGATCTTTTTCTCGGTGAATTTTATCTGCTCCAGCATTGCCCTGTACGCCTCATTTGTTTTCATCTCCAGAAGTTTGCTCTTGAAATCAGCCAGCGTATTGTTCGTAGTTTCCTTGTTCTTATTACATTTACTGCTGGATTCCCTTACTTCCTCCAGTTTTTTCTTCTCTTTCTCGTAATCCGCCTTCTGTGACGCAAGCTCTCTCTCATGGATAAGCTTCTCACGGGGTATTTCATCCATTTCCGCAGTCATGCGGTCTATGCGGGAATCAACTTCCTGCATCAGCAATAATTTCTTAAGATCTTCATTCATCAATTCATACTCCCGCATGTTCCACAAAAAGAAAAGGGGTACCCGAAAATTGGTACCCCTGAATAGGCTTCAAATTTGATGCTTGCATCATGTAACATGATCACCGCACCATTTCTCCCGCTCCAGAAAATGGTGGGCGGGACAGGATTTGAACCTGCGACCCCAAACGTGTGAAGCTTGTGCTCTAGCCAACTGAGCTACCCGCCCTTTCTGGATCAAGAGGTCTGGTGGGCCCACCTGGACTCGAACCAGGGACCGACCGGTTATGAGCCGGTGGCTCTAGCCAACTGAGCTATGGGCCCGATAAGTGAACAAACTTATCTCAAAATGGCGCATTTGTCAAGATGATTTACACTTTTATACGACCGGAGACCCTTGCATTTCCCCTGCGGTATTGTTCATATTCCGCAGGATTGTGATATGAAGATACAATTACCAGTGAATGCAGTGAGATCGGTGCCGGAGTGGCGGAATGGCAGACGCGACGGACTCAAAATCCGTTGTTCCTTGTGAACATGAGGGTTCAAGTCCCTCCTCCGGTACCATAAATAAAGAGAGTTGAATGGGTTTAGCGCTTCACGATATTTCTAACCACCAATACTTATAATCCTGTTGAATGATATCGCTTCAATCATTACATACTTCTATAATAGGATATATTGACACGTCTGTGGCTTTGACATAGTATTAAGCAAGTTTTTTATCGGAAAGGAGAGAAAAGCTTAAAGGGTAAATGCATCCGAATAACAAACTCAAGAAAGGATATTTATGAAATATGTAGTATTTAGCCTGCTTTCTGTAAGTTTACTTTTTGCAGGTACACACGATGTCTCAATTGATGAATTCGGCACTGAGCTACCGGGCAATAGAAGTGGTTATACAGCACCACCGGGAGTACTTGATCCTACAACTCTCGAGGATATCAACGACCCCACTTCAAACTTTGAATACCTATCTCCCGTTGAAAGGGCAGTTTCAGTTTTCAGAGAAGATGAAGATTACTCTGAATGGCCCGATTACGACTGGGCAGACGATGTTACTGTATATGCAGGCAGAGTGGGTACCGGCCAGGATTTCGATGTTGATGAAACCAACGGCAACATCTTCGCCATTTTCGATACTGATCTCACCACAGGAGACAGTCTTCTAGTCTATCGCTCGACGGACGGCGGTGAAACCTGGCTCTTCTTCTGCATAGGCGGAACGAATAATAACGGCAGCATCTCCAATCCAAAAATCCGTGTAGTCAGAGACGGCAGCGGAAATTCATGGCTTATAATGATGGGCATCTGGAATGAAACTGGAGACGATATCCTCTGGACCAGCAAGTGTAGAACTGATGGTACACTATTCTCCTTCGAGCAGGTTGCCACTGATGTTAAGTTTGCTGATTTGGATGCAGATGTAGGCACTGGAGCTTACGCTTATGTAACCTATGTACAAGATGTAACAAACTCAAGCATTCGAGCTGCAAGGAACGCCATTGATGGAGTCGGATGGATTGATGACGCGAATATTTTTGCTATTCCCGGAGTTGCTAATCCCCATCCAGCAATAGCAGCAGCCGCAAGCGGTCATGTATCAATAGCTTTAATTTATGATTCAGCATCCGACCTTCCGGAGATCCGACTCAAGAGAAGTACAAATTATGCTTCAAGCTGGCTTTCTACATTAGCGGTAGACCCCCCTGGATCATGGGATGACCTGCATGACGTCGACATCGCTTACGATCATGATCCAGCACCGTATACAGGCTGGATAACCGTTACATTCGAGTTCACCACGTCTGATAACTTCGGGTACTACCTCAGCACTAACAGCGGTGAGGCCTGGAGCTGGGAATCTTTGTTCAGCTCCGGTTACGACGAGAATCTCGGTTCCATCCGAGCCAGAAAAGTCGGTTGGCAGGGAGTTACAGTTTCCTACAATGTGGACCCGGGAGATTCAACGATGTTCAGCTGGGCACCCGCTAATAATCCCACTAGTTTTACTTCACCCGTAAGAATCAACGATTTCAACGCCACCTCACAATGGCCCGCAACCGCCGGCTGGAACGGAAATGCCTACTCCGGGATTCTCTATTCCGCCTTTACACTTAATTACAATCTCATGTTCGACTATTGGAATAACACCGGAATTGATGGCGCGCCCGAGGCTACTGCACCCGGCATGATTCATAATGCCCCGAATCCCTTTAATGCCACCACCAACATCAGCTTCAATCTCACACAGAACACTCCGGTTACAATCTCTATCTACAATGTAGCCGGACACCTTGTAACAACCCTTGCCGATAAGCAGAGTTTCAACGAGGGTTCAAATTCAGTACAGTGGAACGGCCAGAACGAAAGCGGAACCAGTGTATCTCCCGGCGTGTACTTCTGCCGCTTAAGCGCCAATGGAATTAACCAGACTCACAGAATGCTTATGGTGAGATAATTCTTCAGAAATAACCTGAATAATATCAGGTACCGCCCGGGGCTTAACCTCGGGCGGTTTCCTTTTACTCAAATCCGGGTTTACAATGCCTCAGTCCCTTCACTAAGGATTGCGAGATATCTGTCGTGTATGAAAAGCCTGCCCAGTTTTGAAGGATCTCCGGGAAAAGCTTTACCCTCAGGAGTTCGTTCCTGCCTGCGACAACGGGTTCCACATCCCTTGCCAGATCATCAATGCTTCTTTCGCCAAGGCGGTTTACTATCAGCTCTTCGATCTTCTTTCTGGAAGATACCTGAATCTTCTGCTCAAGGTAATTCATGTCCTGTTCTGTGATCCCGAACAAAGGCCGGGCATTGTGCTTCTTACATCAGCAAGTGATACAACCGGCAGCTTCTTTGCCAGTTCTGCAAATTCGTTCAGTCTCAAAAGCATATTTCCCTTCTATGACATCTACGTCATAATACAGAAATATCATTTTGTAATTGCGAGGCATTCGATTTTGCAGTAATTCATTCAGCCTGACCTGCCTCAGTCAAGATGACAAATCTGTTCTCTTGTTGGCAGCTGGGATATTTCCGGAATTCATGTACTTCTCAGGGAATAGAGTTTCAGTAATCTCTTATGCAACAAGTGGCAATTAGTAGTAGTAATTACGAAATTCTCCTATGAAATATTCGATAATTCCCGAATATCATTGACTTGTTGTTACATGCTAGCTAGATTCCTGATATGAAACGCAAAGCCGAAAAAGCACTTGCAGCCTGGAAAAGGAAATCATCGCGGAAGCCTCTGTTATTGCGAGGTGTGCGCCAGTGCGGCAAGACATACTT
>JAIOSX010000287.1 GCA_021107345.1 Candidatus Aegiribacteria sp. | reverse complement strand
CCTATCATGTCGTTGGGACGCAGTATTCCCTTAATAGTCGATACAACGGTTTTCAGCGTATTATCTCCTACATTGTATCCGAAAAGCCTGTTTATTTCTCTCAGATCATCCACATCCACAAGAAGGACCGACATCGGAGTACCGTCGGATTTAGCTTCTTCTGAAAGTTCCATGAGCCTTTTAGTCCATGAATAACCGATGATTGAACCGGTAAGCATATCGATGTAGGCCATGGATTCTCTGTCACGAAGAAGAAGGGCCGAACCCACCTGTCTGCACAGGCATTCAACAAAGAACTTCGCGGTTCTGCCGATACTGTCAAACGGGGAATCCATCTCGATTAGCAGGTAGTTTCCTCGCTGTGAATCGGTGGAATGCAGTCTTCTCTCGGTCTGCGACGGAATCACGGATTTCTCTGTTGGAATTATCGTGTACCTTCTGCTGCCGAAGGGGTTCTCCCCGAAGTTATCTATTGAGACTTCCTCTGCTGGAAATCTCCTGAGTATTTTTTCAACCTCTTTGCAGGGAAGACGGAGTCTGCCGGGACCGTAACCTTCTATAATGCTTATGATGCTGCCTTTGACCCTGAGGGTCAGAACTCTGTCTGCCGAAGCCAGTAACCCCATGACCTCCAAGCTGGTGCTGATCTCTGAACGAGAAGATATCCTGCATGATATTCTGCTTGTTTCCCTGAAAATATCCATGGATTCATCTTCCAGTTTCGAAGCAAGGGAATCCCTTATTTCTCTCAGGGTTCCCTGCGGACATCCGGAGGAAGTTCTCAATTTTTCCAGACGATGATCTGCACCGCTTCTTTCCATGAATTTGTCCCTGGTGCTATCCGGCAACTGAAGAACTATATATTCGTCCAGTTCGGCCAGCATGAGGGATATCTCGGAATCTTTCCTGAAATCCCTTTCAGTACCGAGCTTCATCCTGCAGCGGAGCAGAAGCCATACCAGCAGAATGCTGTCAAGCTGATGCCATAATCTGCGCCGACTGGAAGAAATCATCCGCATGTCTGTCCTTTGAAGCAAGGATGCCGCTTATGCAGAGTTTCCAGGACAGGAACGGATCCTCATGAAAACTGCTGTAAGACGAATCTATTGCTGCGGCAATGATGGAAGCAGCCCTGTCAAAGGCCCTTGAATACGCTTCCATAGCAAGGATCAGTGCGTAAAGCACGGAATCACTCCCAGGGGAAGCCATGAGATGATCGGAAATTTCCACAGCCTTGGAAGCGGGATTTGAACCCTCGGCGAGGGATTTCAGAAAACCATCGGTACCAGGCAAAAGAAGGTCTCCACTGCTGATGGTTCGGGAATCCCCTATAAGAAATCCCAGATAAGCCTCACACCATGAAGCATGGGGTTCTTCCGAGAGCATATCCAATGATCCCACAATTTCGGAAACTTTCTCTGCAGCCTCTCTGGCGTTCATAATCTGCAATGTTCTGGTGTACATATCCACCATGAGATCAAGGGCATACAGTCTGTTTGACAAATTCCCGCTTATGGATGCTCTCTTCGAAACGTTCTGCATTATTGAAATAAGACTTCTTACCGTATAGCCCGGGCGTTCCTTCATTTCAAAAACAATCGTGTTCAGTATCTCCATGACCGCCAGCTGATCATTCACGCTTTCAGCAAGCAGAAGCGCCCGCTGGAGCATGGTCATTGCTGGCTTTCGTCTTCCAGACGATATAAATACCTTTGCCCTGCACCATTCAAGCACCTGCTGGGTTTCAAGGGTAACTACCGGTACATGGGTCATGGCGGATAGAATCGCTTTATCAGCAGCAGCATTCATCCTGAATCCGGCCAGAGCGGTTGCGGCAGTGGCCAGTATCCTCACCATAACTTCATTATCCTTTAGCAGGGGCAGCCAGTCTATCACCCTGTCTATCTCGGCTGCCATTTCCTTTATCCCCTCGAAATCCCTCGGGATCTCGGCCATACTGCTCAGTATTGCAGGAACCCAGTCACCGCTATTCATTTCCATGCTCAGTCCAAGAGCTTGCCTGAGGTGTTCCTCCGCTTGTGGAAGCCTGTTTTCAATCAGTTCAATCTCTCCCAGCCGCGTAAGCGCCATAACCCTCCTATGGGGAGTTTTAAACAGGGGAAGATGCTGTTCGATGAATTCAGCTGCTACATTGCTGTCGATGCTTCTGAGTTTACGGGGTTCAAAGACAGTAAGAACTTCTCCTGCTTCTTGTGCTGACAGGTCGATTTCTCCAGGTTGTATGATCTCCCTTATGAAATATGCGAGAAGTCTGAATTCACCGTTTTCCCGAGCCTGATGCATCGCCCTCATAAGCAGGGACGATCTGTCACGCGGGTGAAGCTGACAGTTTTCAAGCACGGTTATTATCTCAGGGAGTATTGCCCCGGGGGAGAACAGAACGTACTCCGACAGTCTCTCAAGCCACTTTTTTGTGCCTGTCGTTCCAGGACAGGATTCGATTCCACAGGGAACAGTCCATCCGTCTACATGGTGCTCCCGCTTTCTGAATGCGACCTTATTCTCTTCAAGTTCTATCAGCATTTCCTGAATTGAGGCTATTTCAGCGTTAATTATGTAAGCAATGGCACCGGTGCTGAGAATACCCTTAATTTCCTGCAGGAGCGACAGTATCATTTTTCTGAGATCTTCAGATGACGACGTATCCAACATCCCTCCAACTCTCCTTCAGGACACGAACAGAACTGCTGGCCAAAGCATCGCATGGGCCGGACAAACCCCGGATGATATACAATATCGTCGAAAAGATGCAGGTTAGACACTTGTTCGGCAACCCCTTCAGGATTATCTTTCCTGCTCTCTGCAATATGCTGAATAATGTTCCAGGGGAATGAAAGGAACTATAAGTGACGTTAGCCAAGAGATATAATGCAAAAGAATCGGAACCTCGCTGGCAGAAATTCTGGGATGAACGGGGTGTTTTCAAATACAGGAATGATTCCGGGAAACCGGTATATTCCATAGACACTCCCCCTCCAACCGTATCCGGAAAGATCCACATGGGGCATGTTTTCAGTTATGTCCAGGCTGAGGTTATAGCCAGGTATCACAGAATGAAGGGTATGGAGGTTTTCTACCCGTTCTGCTTCGACGACAATGGCCTTCCAAGCGAGCGTTTCACAGAAAAAGAAAGAAATGTAAAAGCTCAGGATATGCCGAGAAGCCAGTTCGTTGAACTCTGCCTGGAAGTCACGAAGGAAGCCGAGAAAATGTTCAGAGATCTCTGGACCAGGTTCGGCTTCTCATGCGACTGGGATCTTCTTTATACAACTATCGACCCCTGGGTTCAGAGAATCAGTCAGAGATCCTTCCTTGACCTCAACGACAAAGGTTTTATTTACAGGAAGAAATCTCCCACCCTCTGGTGCCCTGAATGCGGCACCGCTGTTGCTCAGGCTGAGACGGAAGACAAAGATTTTCCCGCAGTTTTTCATGACATCGAATTCCCACTTGCGGACGGAAACGGGACAATTACCATCGCTACAACAAGGCCGGAACTGCTTCCCGCCTGCGTAGCTGTTTTTGTGAACCCCTCCGATAATAGGTGGAAAGGCCTGATCGGGAAAATGGCGAGGGTTCCCCTTTTCAGTCACGAGGTCAAGATATTAGGTGACTCAAAGGTTGATATCGAGAAGGGCAGCGGTATCGTCATGTGCTGTACCTTCGGAGATACACCGATATCGAGTAGTGGTTGGAGTACGATCTTGACCTGCGGATAGTACTGGATAATAAAGGACACATGAATGACCTGGCCGGCTTCCTCAAGGGAATGTACTGGAAGAAGGCGCGGAAGGTTATAGTTGAGAAGCTTATTAGCGAGGGTTTCAGGAAAGACAGCAGAAACATCGAGCACGCCGTAAACGTTCATGAAAGATGCGGCACTCCTCTTGAATACCTTGTAAACATGCAGTGGTTCATCAGGATCCTGGACAGGAAGAATGAGCTTGTAGAGTGCGGTAACAAGATCAACTGGTATCCACCCCATTTCAAAGTACGTTTCGACCACTGGGTTGAAAATCTGAAGTGGG
>JAIOSX010000370.1 GCA_021107345.1 Candidatus Aegiribacteria sp. | reverse complement strand
CATCTCTACCCATATCGAACCCGTACATCACACAATCACCGCAGTTGATACAATTGGGGTTGAGCTTGGCGACAGCAATTATGTTTTCGGTCAGACCGACGCTGCCCTTTTGGGTCCGAACGATGAGATATACGTTCTTGACGGTTCAAAAGCCCATATTGCGGTCTTCTCGGCAGACGGCGAGTTCCTGGGGAGCATAGGTCGACAGGGCAGCGGTCCCGGTGAGTTCCAGCGACCTCTGGCAATGACTCTGCTCGGAAACGGAAAACTTGCAGTCTCGGATCCCATGTCGGGAATGATTTCACTGTTCGATTCATCCTATGCATTTGAGAGTGAGATATCAGGATTCTTTCCTGTTCCTCCACTGGCCATTAACGGTGCTGATGGAGAAGCTATCATCGGACTGATGAGGACAGCCGATATCGCCAACGGAATGGTTGGATACTCTCTCGCCAGGCTGGATGGAACGGCGGAACCGACTCATATCTACGCAGAAGATATGGTAGAGTTTGAACCGTCAATGATCGGTCCGGGATATACGGAAACAACGATTGCCTTTACTTCTGATCACACCGGAAGAGTATTCACCAGCGTCATGTCAACTGACAGCTATCGGGTGGAGTGTTTTCATCCTGACGGAGAACGGTTCCTTCTTATCGAACGACCCTTCGAAAAGGTACTCAAAACCCCCTCGGAAATCGAGGAGGAAATAGAGGATTTCAACGCTTTTCTGGATAGAAGAGCCGCCGGGGGTGGTAGTGGACGTATGCAGAGTATGGGTATAAGCATATCTTCGGAAGATATCGATTACGAACCGAACCCTTACCATTATTCCATTTCAGACCTCATGGTGGACGGACAGGAACGGCTCTGGGTGAGACGGGGTACTGAACCCCTGCCGCATTTTGATGTATATGATCTTGACGGTGAACTCCTTTTTACCGCTTCCGTTGAGGCAAGTGATCCGGATTCCCGCGATTGGACAATCGTTATCGGGAATGACAGAATGCTTGCCTTTTCGACCGATCCTATCGGATACCCGAAAATCGTTATCCTCGAAAATGAACAATATCAGCAGTAAGGCGCTAAATTGAAGTACATTTTCGACCTTTCCGAAGCACTCAAGGCTCTTTCCGATCCTACCAGACTGAAACTCATAATTCTGCTGAAGAAACACGGTGGAGCTCTTTGTGTAAAGGGTCTTGCCCGAAAGCTCGGAATTTCACAACCCGCTGTTTCCCAGCATATTCGCATCCTGAAACAGACCAGACTCATAAAAGGTCGTCGCTTCGGATGCTTCATGCATTACTATGTGGATACGAACATTCTCGAAAAGCACATGGAGAAACTCTGGAATTTGCTTGGCTGCGAAGACAAACAGGTGCCACACGGTTCGGAGAATGAATCAGAATGAAGATCATGATAAGATAAATGTAACTGTATTATCGTAAATTCTGACATCTAAGGAATATATATGAATAAAATGAGGTATAAAATCAAAAATGGATATATTCTTCCTGCCCTCCTTGTTCTTTTTTCAACCACTGCGTTTTCCAGCTGGATGCTTCTACCTGTTGCCGGGTACAATTCTTTTGCGGGATTCGTATATGGTATCAGGATTAAATCGATGGAAGAAATTGGATTGGAAAACGGCATTCTGCAGCTGGTTCATTCCACAGAAGGCATGGAGCGAATAGCTCTTTCTCTCTCTGCATCGGCACTCGACGGCGGCTTCTCCTCCGTCGTGGAACATCTGAAATTACCAGGGGCTTTGTTCTTCGGTTATGGAAACGGTGGCGATTCGGACAGCACCACCGAGTTTACCGGGGAATCTCAGAGACTCTCTCTTCTGTATAGTCGCAGGATGTTTGCTCCGCTTACACTTGGACTGGGTATCGAGACCAGGCATTCCACAACGTACGATCGTGAGGAAAGCACATTGTGGTCGACTCTTCCGGGGGAACATTACAACTCCGTCTGGACAATAGGCCCGACCGTACATGTGCTCCTGGAAACTGCTCTTTTTTCTTCACTTACAGGATACACCGAACTCGATATTGATTGGCAGACCGGTGATGACATCACCTATTCGACATTCACCGGGCAGTCAGCGCTTTTCTATCCGGTTCCAGTGATCAATACGACGGCCGCTTGTCGCGTAATGCTGAAAAGACACATAGGAATGGGGTCCACTCCATTCATGTGGATTTCTTCTCTGGGCGGTGCCAATGATCTGCGAGGATATCAGAGAAATCGATTTACCGGTTCGTGGCTTCTGCTTAACAATATCGAACTCCGCCGGAACATTCTCAGCTTCAGCTCCGACAACCGCTCCTTCCTTCAGGGAATTGGAATTGCTCTATTCGGAGATGCCGGTCAGGTATCTGATTCTTTTGACTCGATGAGATGGAATCGCTTTCATCTCTCCGGCGGTGCCGGAATCAGGATACATCTTTCCGGGGACAGAACGATCAGGCTGGATATAGCCAAATCCCCCGAGGGCATGGGTGGAAGTATATCCTTCGGAGAGATGTTCTGATACAGGAATCCTTCATGTCTGACTTTGAGTATGTGATCATTCCCGAGATCAAACAGGCTATCAGGTATATTCGTCTCAAGCTTGATAAAATGGAAAGAGGTTCCGAGAATTGAATCCCCTTTTTCGTTAAAGCGATTTTAGAAGTTTCATCAAAGCAACAGTTCCGGGATCGTCCACTCCGTAGTTGACCCAGAGCCTGTCCAGCTCTGCCTTAACTTCATCAAGAGTCGGTTTTTCCCCGAACATCAATGTGATCCTGTACAGCATCGCTTTGTTCAGGTAACCCTGGTAAATGCAGGGAGCTATAAAAGGGTTTCTGCTCCACACTGCCTGATGCACATAGGCTTCACCCTCTGACAGAATAGATATAAGGTATTCAATACCATCAACAAGCACAACCAGCCAGTCTCCGGGCCAGTCGAGTTTGCAGCTTCGGATGATATCGCATCCCTTGAAGGTTGAATCCTCATCATGACAGTGAAGAAGAACCGTAACTCCCCGGGCTGCTGCTTCTTCAATTGGTTCCCGGAGTTTTCCCATTGGAAGAGTATCAGCATCCAGCAACAGGTTGGATTCAGCAGAAGCTATCATGACCGCAGCCTTGGCGTATACCTGGCGAACGTTGGAAAGGCGGTAAACCCCCTCTTCCGGGGGAGCCGATGACATACTTTGCAATTCCTTCTTCAGCATAGTACCGGTATACTTCAGGCCATAAACCTGCTGTTCTATGTATTCCTCAATTGGAAGGGCGGAATACAGGCGGCTTTTCCCGCTGTCATCAAGGAGAATTGCTCCTCTTGATTCAAGGGTTTCAAGGATTTTATAGGTATTTGGAACAGGTTTGCCAAGAACCTTGGCAATCTTGTATCCGGTGCTGCCCGGCTCTCTTACAAGAGCCATATAGACATCGGCTTCAATTTTTGAGAAGCCCACCTTTTCCAGCAAATCGGCAATTTTTATTGACAGAATATTCTCCTTCCATTACCAATGGACAATACAGAAAATGTCTCTCTGTTGTCCAGAACCATCTATCTCAGCATTGTGATTGTGCCCACAGATCTGTCTCCAGAATCGGATTCAACCATGATGTAGTAAATGCCTGTTTCTACAGGAGATCCTCAACGGAATTATCTGTTTCATAGTAATTCCCTTTCAGGTCAATTGGTGCTTTGATAGACATATTTAAAACGGTTTTTACCTGTTCAGCACAACAAGAGCCCGTGAAATCCGATTGCCCCGATTATTTGTGGCTATTGCTCTGTACACTCCGGAAGGCAGGCTGGTAACAACAAACTGCGCCTCTGTTTCTCCTGCACCAGAGAAAACCTTCCTGCCGGATGTGTCGAACACGGAGAGAGCAACGCTTCCTCCCGTACCAGTTTTAACAGAAAACGGAATCGACCCGGCAGAAGGGTTTGGAAAAGACAGAGACAGAGGAGATTGAGTCTCCTCGATACCCAGCGGATCCCAGTTGAATTGAAAGCTTCGAAGAACAGGGGATACTTCCGGATCGCTTGAATCGAGCAGGATTCTGTACTGGAAATACCTGTCCACCAGACCTGAAACAGCCGTTGGATTGCAATACTCAACCGACCAGTCTCCCATGTTTCCCGGATCGGAGGAAGATCTGAACTGAACACTAAAGGAACTGCCCGTAGGAGCAGAAACATCCCAATCGATGCTTGCCCACTGGGGAGCTTCCTGACTATCCAGTACAGAGCTGGTGAGAGTTCCTGTGGAAACGAATTCTGTGACTGTGTGCCACACAACCTTGTTCTGCATAAATCTTATTGCCAGCACATCAAGACTTCCATTGTTGTCTATATCCGCTGGTATAACACAACTTGTGGAACCCCCTCCGTCACGGACGACCCACTTTGTCCAGACAGTTCCTCCGTTGCTGTTTTCCCACCAGGCAACACCGCCACCTCCAAATGAGGAGACAACAATATCCCAGTCTCCGTCGCCATCCATATCAGCCGGTTTAACAATTGCACATGCGGCTACGATTCCTATAAGTGATCTCGTCCATCCGGATCCATTATTGCTGTACATAAAGGTTCTTGACTCGCTCATTGCTGCGGAAACAAGCTCAAGATCACCGTCATTATCCATATCAACTGCCCTTATTCCGTGGGCTCCCAGGATTGAAGTGTCTACATCCTCCCTTATCCACACGGGTTCCGATCCTCCGCTTCCATACCAGACAGTTACAGAGGAAGGGCCTCCGGTAGAACCATAAGCAGCGCACACAACATCCATGTTGCCGTCCTGATCTATATCGACGGGATGAAGTCTGCAAGGATAGAAAACTGAGTCAGAAATCAATAATGGCTGCCATTGAACAGGAACTCCTCCGTCGTTTCTGTACCAGTATACAAGATCAGCCTCTGCTGCAGCCGCGACCAGATCAAGATCTCCATCTTCGTCCACGTCTGAGGCTTCTATATAGTGAGCACCTGGAAAACCGGTGGCAATCTCCTGCATTTCCCACTGAGGAGAACTCCCTCCATCATTCAGGAAAAGAAGCAGTCTTCCTCCGGTATAAGTGGCAATGAGAACATCCAGGTCTCCATCGTCATCAATATCGGCAATGTCGCTTCCGCAGCATCCATCTGTTTCTGAAGAGACCGTCTGTTCCTCCCACTCATCGTTTTCCTGCCCGTACCAGACCCTGACCTGATCCGCCTCATAGGCTCCAACCATGATGTCCATGAGTCCATCACCATTGATGTCATCGCAATGAGCTGTATAGGGTTTAGCAAATCCCTCAACAATCAGAGTTTCCGTACAATCAACCAGAGGAGAAGAGGACAAAGCAATCTGACCTTCTACCGGTCTCCAGGCAACCTGATCAGCACAAAGAAAATAGTTCGACCAACTGCTGATTGGCCCGGATATATCAGGTCCTCCGGACCAGTCGGATTGTACAGCCTGTCCGGCAAAAGCAGACAAAGCTCCAAGAAGAACAATAAGTATCATTGGTTTCATGATTTCTCCTTTTCTTTTGTGACTAGTATATAGTAGTTCGATATTATACTACTAAAGAAAATGGTGTCAAGAAAAGGAGAGAGCCGCACAACCTCTGGTACGATACTGTCCTAATGGAATAACAATATTACTCAAACCACTGTCATTGCAGGGGTTGGCTCTGGTTCCGGATAGTTTCGTAATCGTAACCATTCCCAGATTCGCAAATTCAGATTCATCTGATGATAATACACATCTTTAGGAAATTAAAAGGTTGACAATAAATCAGTAAACGGTTTATCATATTTCCAATCGGAATTGTACACCGCTTGATTAAGGAAAGCCGTTAATGTGAAATTTACGCTAGAGGGTGTTCTTCCCGCATTCATCTCTATGTTCCTTTTTACCGCACCCGCAGGCTCCGAAGCTTATTATGTATCCCTCATAAAGAGGGGCGATCACTAAAATCTGCGAGATATCGACCTTGAGTGAAAGGATAACCATCATGCTGGGAGTAACACGAGTAATTATCTTTCTGCTAATGCTAACGACCTTATCACTTGGTTCTGAAATGCTGTTCTTTGAAAACTGCGAGGATACTACATTTGTCGAGTGGTTCCTTGCGCGAAGCATGGGTACTTCATACTACTGGGACGAGCTGACCACGGAACTCACCAGATCGGATAACCGCCCCATAAGCGGAAACTATTGTATGACATACGATCCATGGGTTACGGGAAATCCACACGCGAATATCGGTTTTCCT
>JAIOSX010000106.1 GCA_021107345.1 Candidatus Aegiribacteria sp. | reverse complement strand
GGAAATTCCCCATACCCCGATTGTGATGCCATTCAGATCATCCCCGAAGTGGTCGATAATCTTCCTGACAAGAAGCTTCTTCTGATCCCGGTTAACATCAGTTACAGCTTTGAGCACTCTCAGTTCGATACCGTTTTCAAGTGCTGTTTTCTGGAGCGCTCTTATATCCTTGGGGAAACAGGAACCGCCGAATCCGGCTCCGGGAAACAGAAAACTGTACCCGATCCTGCTGTCGGAACCGATCCCGATTCTTATATCATGAATATCGGCACCAACCGAATCGCACATATTGGCAATGTCGTTCATGAAGGAGATCCTGGTGGCAAGCAGGCTGTTGGCGACGTATTTCGTCATTTCGGCGCTTCTGTTGCTCATAACCAGAACCGGGTTGTTGGTCCTGACAAAGGGAGCGTAAAGCTCCTTCAATGTTTCCGCAACTTCATGGGAATCGGTCCCGATCACCACTCGATCAGGTTTCATAAAATCATCTATCGCTGAGCCTTCCTTGAGAAATTCAGGATTGCTCACAATATGAACTTCATATTCGGTTCCCTTTGTTATCCGCTCCCTGACAAGGTCCGCCGTGCCGACAGGTACGGTGCTCTTATTTACCACTATTCGGGGTCCATCCATGTATCTTGCTATATCTTCCGCAACTGCAAGAACATGCTTCAGATCCGCCGAACCGTCCTCATCCGGAGGAGTGCCCACAGCTATGAGAATGATGAAGCTCTTTTTCACAGCCAGATCAATATCGGTTGTAAAAGTAAGACGATTCTCCGTAGTGTTGCGTTTTATCATGGGTTTCAGACCGGGCTCATAGATTGGTAAAATGCCTTTATTAAGGTTATCTATCTTTTCCCTGTTGTTATCTACACATATGACATCGTTACCCATCTCCGATAGACATGTTGCTGCAACAAGCCCAACGTAACCGCTTCCAACAACTGTAATATGCATCTTTCCTCCAGTTAGCTACTGTTGTGTTCAGGAACTGAGAAGCATACGAAAAAAAGTAAACACTGTAAACTAAAGTTTTTTACAGTATCTTCTATCGCCTTTTCTTATCGTCCAGCTCCGGCCGTCAAAGAATTCTGCCCATCTCAGTGCTGCTTTCCTTGAAACGCCAAGGAAATCCCTCAATTCTCCAAGGGAGAAACCATTTTCCCCGAAATTTTCTTTCAGCCTCCTTATAAGAGTGCCGGCCCTATCAGATGTAATCAGTACACCTTCGGCCAGTTCATGAAGTAATTCACGTTCGATAAGAGATCTCACAAGCGCGGAATTCTGCAAATCCCCAACGCTGACACCCATATTCTCACCCGTTTCAACCCTGGAAATCACGCCATCAACAGCTTTGGAATACTCGGACGGAATTTCACTGTGATGAGAGGAAAGGGCAAACCATCCCTCTCTTCTCTCAAGTTCGCATGATTCCATCAGACTGTTCAGCGCAGCCTTTACAAACCACTGAGGATAATCCTTAAGAATTCTCGATGGTTCCGTAAGCGGCAGCCCGGGGCTGACGGGGTTCATCTCGTGGTGCCTGGTAAAACCTGAAACAAGCCTTTCACAGGCTTCATCAAAATGGACCTTCTTCACAACGCGATACGCTGATCCCTCGCTTATAAGTTCAACTTTACCTTTGTTCCCCATTTCCCGGAGCGTGTTCCGAATATCATCCATGGCAAGGGCAGTGTTTTTTTCTGCGCTCTTAAGTGTAATGCCATCGATACCGGAATGTTCAAGCATCTCTTCAAGAAGACTCTCAGTATCACCAGATTCCAATGCTATTAAATGAGAGGTTCTTTCCGGTGCGTATTTTTTCCTTACTTTGCGCGTACCGGCCTCAAGAATTCTGCCGCCGCCTATGGTGATAACCGGAGAATAATTCCTAATAACAAACTTGTCTCCAGGAAGGGTAACAACAGGCGATTCAAGCTGAAAATGAACGTACCCTGCTGTTCCCGGGCTGATAACTTCGGTTTCAACAGGAACCGCACGGGCCATAACCTCCGCGGTTCCGGTATGAAGCCTTACCCGCTGATGCTTCTTGAGGGGCTTTGCTGTCTGAAGAAGAGTCAGGCTGGTATCAAGACTCTCCTGTACCTGGAGGTATCCCGGTTCCGCAACACATGATCCTCTTAGAACATCATCCTTTCGAAGGCCAACAAGGTTGAGCGCGATCCTGTCACCCGCTACTCCCCTCAAAACATCCGTGTTCGCGTTCACTCTCATTTCGCGGACTCGATATTTTCTTCCGCCGGGTTGCAGTTCAAGCTCATCTCCAACCGATACACTGCCTGAGGCAGCCGTCCCGCCAATGATTGTTCCAAACCCTTCAAGCACGAATACTCTGTCGATGTCCAGCCTGAATTTTCCTTCCGAGCGCCTCTGGCCCGTTTCTTCCGCAAGCCTTATAAGAGATCTTCTGAGCTCTTCCATTCCTGTGCCGGTCTTTGAGGATACCCTGTATACAGGCGTTCCACTGAACACCGAATTTTCGAAATACTCTACGATCTCGGTTTCAACCAGTTCCTGCATTTCATCATCAACAAGATCACACTTGGTCAGAGCGACAATACCTTTGTCAACGCCAAGAAGCCGGAGAATATCGAGATGCTCTCTTGTCTGAGGCATTATTCCTTCATCGGCCGCGACAACAAGAAGAAAACAGTCGACGGTAGCTGTCCCGGCAACCATATGCCGGAGGAATTTCTCGTGTCCGGGAACGTCGATAAAGGAGATGACGCCACCATCAGGAGTGGGCATGAACACATACCCGAGTTCAATGGTGATACCTCTCTCTTTTTCCTCCTTGAGTCTGTCAGGATCGGTTCCTGTCAGATACTTGACGAGCTGACTCTTTCCGTGGTCGATATGACCGGCAGTACCTACTATTACGCCCATAGTTCCCGCACTGCGGAGTTCACAAGTGATGCAAGGATATCCATTTCACCCGGCTGAAGCGTTCTCATATCCAGTTTGAGAAGACCGTCTTCAATTCTCGAAGCAACTGCCGGGCTTCCAAGACGCAGCTTCCTGGCCAGGGCCTCGTTATCCGGGCCGGCAAGCCCTACGCCCACTGATGGAATGGCATGATCCGGAAGTGACCCGCTTCCAACATAACTGTCAGT
>JAIOSX010000278.1 GCA_021107345.1 Candidatus Aegiribacteria sp. | reverse complement strand
TTCCCGCTGCTGATTCGTGGTTTGTATGTAATGTTCTTTCCATCAAAGAGCTTTAATGAGTTTGCTAAAAAATATTGGTACGACGATAGATGCACCTGACATCATTGTTTCTCAATAAAAGCTGATACCTTAATCAGTTACTCGCTGAACTGAAGTACAGTACTTCCAGAAAGGAGTGTTGTGCCGTATTATCCTTGAAGAAACACACATTGCAGCCATCGTAGCCACCGTATAAAAACCGTTGACCTTAGTACAGGAGAGGGAAATAATGGATCTCATTAAATACGTAGCAATATTTTCAGGTTTTTCATTACTTTTAGTAAGTTGCGATGCCGCTGACTCGGATGATGAATATGCTGACAGGATTTCATTACCGGATGGAAATAGCTATGTGCTGGAGATTGACAGAATTCTAGAAATGCCGGATGCACAACTTCCAATGGATGACCTTCAGGAAAGTGACTACATAAAGACAAACGAAGGTACTCAATATCAAGTAGCTTTTACCGAAGATGGGCGTATAGTGACAATTGAGCCTGGTTCTATCAGTGGTCAAAAGACAGATGATGGCGGCGAATCAAGAATTTATGAACTTGATGAAGGTGTGTTTGCCGGAGGACGATTTGTCATATGGGTAAACAATGACATTATCGAAGCGGAGCTGACAATCTATGGTTCCGGAGTTCCGATAGTTCAAAGTGAACGTGGTTATCTGGTGCCACAATGATTGAATAACCGGGCATAGTCGAACAGAAATGCTCTAAAGTGCTACGCTTGGCCTTTATTCCGTTCATTCCGGGATTTCGTATCGGAACAGGGGAGATGTAGATTGTTTATCTGTTGGATACTAACATAATATCTGGACATCAGGAGGTTTGGAATGAAATCACTTTTCAGTATGGTCTTTCTGTCAGTATTCGTATTTTCGATTGTACTTTTTCCGAATGAGACTGAAGCAGGTGATTTTGCAGCTTTTTCCTTTGTAGTATTCGGTGACAACAGACTCCCGGGTTATTTCCCATTCAGTGAAAACCAGATTGAAGAAATTGAGCAGTGCTTTGAACAGATCATGCTGTATGCATACGGTCCGGATGCGCAGCTGGATCATGAACTGAGTTTCGATCCGATAACCGGAGAACTGGACTGGTTCAGGGTATGGCCTGTGAGTACACCAGATGCATACTCCCTGTCTGTGTTGAAAAACGGATGGCCACGTCTGATGGTTCGCGGACCCGGTGCGAATATTGTATTGCGCTCTGAAGGACAGGCCTGGGTATACAACAGTATCATCGAGGATATCAGGGAAGGAGAAGATGACCCTCTACTGGGTCCATCCTTCTGCCTCAATACAGGTGATATGACCTATTTCGGTTTTTTCGGAACATCCAGAGATGATAGTCCTTTCTGGAGTGATTTGTATGAGCGATTCCTGGCAAAGCTTCCGGAAAGCAATCCGGAAGGACTTCCAGGCCGGTTTTTCCCGGCTCCGGGCAATCATGAAACCTGGCTGGATGAAGACCTCGATGGTCTTCTGAGTACGGTACCATATCTTTCTGAAATGGGCTTCACGATAGAGAACCGGGTCTACATGTTTGATTATGAAGGCTGTCGCTTCATCTTTCTTGATACAGGTGATATGGACTACCGAAATCCATCAGAATGGGGAGGAAGATACCCGGAATTCCAGGTACAGATGGATAATTTGACTGACTGGCTTCAGGAAGCTGTTGATATCGGCAGCAGACAGGTGTTCATCACGTTTCATAATCCTGCTTTCTGTCAATCCGGATTCGGGCCTCTGCCTGAAGAACACAATCCGCATTATTACATAGAACCTTTTGCATCTGATCTGAGCATTACTGTGTTTAACGGGCATGTACACACTACGGAAGTCTATGAAGTTGAAGGGATTCGGTATCTTGTCCTTGGGGGTGGAGGTGGCGAGCAGAGTCATGAAACAACTCCTCAATCAGATGACTATCCAGAGGAAATGTACTGGAAAGGTAATCAGAGAGTGGAAGATTACAACTACCTTCTGGTACAGGTAAGCGGTGATTGGCTGAGTATGCAGCTTCATCGCTATCGCCCCGAAGCCGAAACGCCTTATGAATCTATAGAGCTGTATAGATAATACACAACCATGTTCTATTTGATTGCAGAGCACGAGCTCAGGAAGCCTCACAGAATGACTGCAGGATTCAAACCGTTATATTCTTTTTTTAATTCTTTGCGCACTTGTGAACCGCTTGAGAAAGTTCTTAAGTTAGGAGAGATGATATGAAAAAGCATTTCATGCAGTTTCTGTTCCTGATTCTATCTGTTTCGGTGGTATCTGATGTGAGAGCATCGGAAGTGATGGTCAGGCTCTTCGAGCTTCAGAACTGTTCGCTTGAATCCCTTCTGGCTGACGGTTACGATATCGCGGCAGTAAATCGCCGCCAGAATTACGTTGATATAGTCATTGACGAATCGTATATATCCACTCTGGAAAGTAAGGCGACAGCCATCCGAATTCTGCCTGAATCATGGGTAAGGCTGCTGCCTGAGAATACCGACGATGCAGGTTACTACCTCGACCCTGCGGAAACCTGGGCATTCTGGACCGATCTTGCCGCCACATATCCCGACCTGGTACAGTATCCTGTAACTCAGGGACAGTCCTTTCATGGCAGAGATATCTACTCGATCTGTATTACAAGTTCATCCGGTCCCTCGGATAAGCCCGCGATCTTTTTCAACTCTCTCATACATTCCCGTGAACCGGCGACCAACTCTGTTTTAGCCGATTTTGGAATGTGGCTGGCCACCGAATACAACAATGATACAATGGCCACCTGCATCCTGGACAACTCCGAGATCTATATAATGCCAATCGTTAATCCGGATGGATATGAATACAACATGCCCAATGGCGGTGATCAGAGGAAAAACATGAATTTTACCACTCCCGTATCCTCCTCCGGCATCGATCTGAACAGGAATTTCGGATATCAGTGGGGATACGATGATTATGGATCCAGCCCACACCCATACGATAATACCTACAGAGGACATGAGGCTTTTTCAGAGCCGGAAACAGAGGTACTTCGCTGTTTTACGAATTCCATAGATCCTGTTGGTTCGATGCATTATCACTCCTATGGAGGTATGGTGATCTACTCCTGGAATTATGTGAATCAGCCCACGGATCATCAGAGCACATTTCAGAGCTGGGCTTCAGCGATGACTGCGCAGAACGGGTATCAGTACGGGAGATGCGGCCAATTGATGTACCCCTCTAATGGTGATGCGTGCGACTGGTCGTACGACGATTCGGAACATCAGACATGTTTGTCTTTTGGCGTTGAGGTTGATGACAACGGTTTCTGGGGCAGCCAGAACGATTCGAGTGCCATTGCTGAGTTCTGCGCTGAATGCAGATTCATGAATATATTATTGTGTATGAATCTCATTAATCTTACAGGAATAGAAATCAACACCGAAGGCGTAAGCACAGGGATTCTATCTGTTACGGGATTATCTCCAAATCCGGTCATGAACAGTTTGAAGTTCTCTGCACGCATTCCGTCAGGGTCACTGTTCGTCACCATCTTCGATCTTTCAGGGCGCCGGATCGATCAGTTCGATCTGGAAAACCTTGAATCAGGTGATTGCCAGCTGAACTGGGATGTTCCCGAAGATGCGCCAAACGGAGTGTATATGCTGATCATTGAATCGGGAAACCATATCGCGGGTTCACGCTTCACTGTGCTAAGGTGAAAAGATATTCCGTCGAGTGAGAAACCGTCTTTCTGCCAGTTCGGCCTGAAGATAACATGAACTGGAATCTCCCGGATTACCTGCTCCTTTTGATTCTGACCAGATTTTTTTACTGCATAAATAATGCCTTTATCGCTCCGAACGTAATACTTTCAAGACTCGTAGGGGGAGTGTAATCAATATCAAGATGTGGATTGTTCGAAGTTGCTTCTCTCGAGCGAAAATACTGGGGCGTACCTGACCCGCTCGTACCATAGAAGACGATTCCGAAGTTATCATGAGTTCCGTCAACCCAATCCTGGACAAGAAGCGTTATATCGAAATCGTACCAATCGACTCCGTTCATTACTATATGATCGTATGAAGTGCATATATCGTGCGCTATAGAACTGATCAGAGTAGCCTCGACCCAGTCTTCTGTTACGCGGTAAATATCACATTCGAGTGTGGTTGGGGAAGTTCCGTCATAATTGTAAGCGTTCAATACTGCCGAGTTAATCGTTGAACCGGTAGGGATAGAAGAGAGATCAAACCTGATGACAATCTCCTGATCGAATACGGAGATAATATTGGTCCTGAGTGTATAGCTATACCCCCAGGGTCCAGAGCTTCCATAGATCCAGGTGTCGGCGATTGGTTCTTCGCTGTAGGTATCGGCAAATAGGGTTATTGCAAGTATTGAAGTTATTATTACTGCTGCAATGAGATTTTTCATTTCTCCTCCAAATAATTGATGCGTGATTCTACGCATCAACTACTCCTGGTTAAACAGCGTCTTGATACAACCGAAAGTGGTTGACTCCAGATCGCTGTACTGGTAAGTGATCGTCAATTTAGGCTTAAAACTACCTTCCTTTGTGTTGAAGTGAAATCCACTATGAGTTGCGTCCAGCTGATACATGAAGAATCCGTAATTGGGGCAAATTCCGTCAACCCAATCCTCAACGAACGCCGTTACATCCAGAGAGAGCCAACCCATCATAGGATCGGCAAAGAACAAAGATTGGATGTCATTGAATCCAGGGTTTGTGTTCCAGGTGACCGTGCTTTCATCCCAGGTTCCGTCTGCCATCTTGATCCAGTTATTATCCGGTATGGTTCCCCATGGATTATGGAGGTATAACTCAAGAATTGCGTTCTCTAGGGTAACCCCCATATATTCCGACAGGTCGAAATAGACCAATGATACGGTCCATCCGTTATTAAACCCGATCCAGGCGTAATTCCAATCTCCATAATTTGAATCCGGGGCAGCTGTATAAATAGCGGCGTCCTCTGATGGATTAAGGGTTACCTCGTGCGCGGTCGCAGCAACGGTAATGAACGCCAGAAGGGCTGTTAGTAATACAACCATCCTTAACATACTAATTCTCTTTTCTGTTTGATTCGTATGTCACATTTTCAAAGCAAAAACCACAGATGTAGCAGTATCGTGCGAATACAACCTTGATTCGTGCCTTACATTTCGGACATTTCGAAATCAGCTTAAGACCACAGTACGGACAGGCACTGTCTTCATCTTTCCCAAGATAGTTACAGCTCGGACATATATTTTTTTCTGTATCACTCATGGAAAGAT
>JAIOSX010000356.1 GCA_021107345.1 Candidatus Aegiribacteria sp. | reverse complement strand
GAATAACCGCTTAAACCGGCAAAGTGGTTTATTTGGGCAAATACTGCCGGAGCCCACGTAGCTCAGTCGGTAGAGCGCGTCCTTGGTAAGGACGAGGTCAGCGGTTCAATCCCGCTCGTGGGCTCCACATAGAGGAATTTAGACAGTTAACTGAAGCTGAACACAGTATCAGCAAATTATCAATGGATGAGGGATGGAAAAGAAAAGGAGAAATCATGGCTAAGGAGAAGTTTGAGAGGACCAAACCACACGTTAATGTGGGCACGATAGGTCACATCGATCATGGGAAAACAACCCTAACAGCTGCAATTACCAAGTGTCTTGCGACTCAGTTTGACAACGTAAGTTATATTGAGTTCGACATGATCGATAATGCTCCCGAAGAGAAGAAGCGTGGTATTACCATTGCCACTTCCCATCAGGAGTACGAGACGGGAAACAGGCATTACGCCCACGTAGACTGTCCTGGTCATGCCGATTACATCAAGAACATGATCACAGGAGCAGCCCAGATGGACGGGGCCATTGTTGTTATCGCCGCCAATGACGGTGTAATGGAACAGACAAAGGAGCATGTGCTTCTTGCTCGTCAGGTTAACGTTCCCAGAATGGTTGTTTTCCTCAACAAGGTTGACATGGTTGATGATGATGAGCTTCTTGACTTTGTTGAAATGGAAGTCGGAGAACTTCTCGACAAGTATGGATTCGATCCTGAATCTCCCATTATAAGGGGAAGTGCCCTTAAAGCTCTCAACTCCGATGGAGCCGAGGACAATGAAGATGCGAAGTGCATCTACGAACTTATGGCAGCGGTGGATGAATGGATCCCCACACCGGTACGCGATACAGAAAAGCCCTTCCTCATGCCTGTGGAAGACGTATTCTCAATCGAAGGGCGCGGCACCGTCGGTACCGGAAGGATAGAGAGGGGAGTAGTCCATACAGGCGACAAGCTTGAGCGCGTCGGAATTCATGAAACCATTGAAACCGTATGTACGGGTGTTGAGATGTTCCGGAAGATTCTGGACGACGGACAGGCAGGGGACAATGTAGGTCTCCTTCTACGAGGAATAAAGAAGGATCAGCTGGAAAGAGGAATGGTTCTTGCGAAACCCGGTTCAGTCACTCCTCACACCGAGTTCTTAGCCAACATCATTATACTCAGTGAAAAGGACGGTGGCAGGAAGAAGCATTTCAAGACCGGATACCGTCCCCAGTTCTATTTCCGTACAACCGATGTTACCGGTGCGATTGATCTTCCCGAAGGTCGTGAGATGGCTCTCCCGGGTGACAATATCGATGGAGTGAAAATTACACTTATTACTCCAATAGCCCTGGAAGAGGGGCTCCGTTTCGCTATTCGTGAAGGTGGCCGTACCGTAGGTCATGGACTTGTAGACAAGATTGTAAAATAGACAGGATATAATGAGGGTAATTATCACACTCGCCTGCCAGGAATGCAGACAGCGTAATTACAGTACCACCAAGAATCGCAGGACGAATACTGGCAGAATGGAAATGAAGAAATATTGCAGATTCTGCAATAAGCACACCCTTCACAGGGAAACGAAGTAGTTATTCTTAAGAATTTACGCAGGGTCGTAGCACAATTGGTAGTGCACCGGTCTCCAAATCCGGGGGTTGAGGGTTCAAGTCCTTCCGGCCCTGCCACAATCTTCAGATGGAATAAGGACAGGCCCCTAGTAAGGAAGAGGACAGATTATGGCGCATAGTCAGACCCAGGACAGCAACTTCATTGTGAGGGGTGTAAAGACTACCATCAGATTTATTGGAGAAGTGAAGGCAGAACTCATAAAAGTTGCCTGGCCGACAAAAGAAGAAGTGATTTCGTCAACATGGGTCGTTCTTTTCGCGGTAGGAATAACAGCAGTATGGATTTTTGCCGCTGATCAGTTCTCCTCCATTCTGATAAACGGACTCATCAGATTGATTCACTAGGAGTGTGTCAGACAATGTTTCATTGTCGGACAGGCTCCTAGAAGCCGACAGCTGCAGTTCAAAAAGGACAGGATTATGGTAGAAGACAAGACCGGCGAACAGGGAACAGTCGAAGAAGAAATTTCTGTTGAGGAAGAGGATAATAGCAAATTTTCCTGGTACGTTGTGAATTCGTTCTCCGGTTACGAGAAACGGGTTATGAAATTTCTGGATGGACAACTCAGAAGGAAATATTCCGACAGAGTAGGAGAAATTCTCATCCCTACCCAGGAAATAACTTCGAATGTCAGGGGAAAGAAGACATCAAGAAAGAAAAAGCTTTATCCGGGCTACGTTTTCGTTCAGCTTGATCTTGACGCTGAAATGATCATGGACATTCGGGCAATGAGCAATGTCAGCGGTTTCCCTCCGATGAATCAGGGAGATCCTGATCCCTTGACTGATATTGAAATAAGCCGTCTGAAGGGACAGGCCGATGGTTCGGACAAAGCAAAAGCTGTCAGGGTACCATACTCGGTTGGACAGACAGTAAGAGTCACCGAGGGCCCGTTCAATAATTTTACAGGGGTTGTGGAATCAATCAACCCTGAGCGCGGCAGGGTGAGAGTGATTTTCACCATTTTCGGCCGCAAAGCGCCTGTGGAGATCGATTTTTCACAGGTTCGTCCGGTCTGATAACAGATCGGTTTTACAGGGAGGCGGAACTATCCGTCTCATTTTGGATAAGCTGCTGTAACCAGTAAGGGGAGGTTACTGCGGCTGGGAAGGAGTGCATACCATGGCCAAGAAGATTCTGGGTATGGTAAAGCTTCAGCTGCCCGCAGGGCAGGCGACACCGGCTCCACCCGTTGGTCCCGCACTGGGACAGTACGGAATCAATCTGGCCGGTTTCTGCAAGGAATTCAATGCCCGAACCCGGGGGAGCGAAGGACTTATAATACCTGCGGTCATAA
>JAIOSX010000294.1 GCA_021107345.1 Candidatus Aegiribacteria sp. | reverse complement strand
TGGACTGATAGTTATTTCTGGGGGATACCCGCAGCCGGCAGCCTTCCCATGAGCGGGGACATGATAGCCCTTTCGAGGAGTAAATCCGCTTCCAACTATTCACCCGTATTTCTTCTCGATCCGGAGGATATTTCATTACCGCTTTCCTGCGATCCGCCCATGCTGTCGTCAGACTATGTTCTCTGCTGCGTCATGGCGGACTGGGAGTTGCCGGTTAATCAAGCTGACAGGATCATCGCCAACGCCGAGAACCAGGCGATGGCGTGGGATGAAGACGGCGATCTGGTTACTGGATGGGAAGTAAATGTATATCCTGATCCTGGAAACAATCGACCTCCGTTCCCCGCGCTGGGAAATCTGGATGATATTGATTTAGCGGATTTGCTCGTTGCGACAAGAGAAGGGTCAGTGATGGCATTCGATAATACTGGTGACCCACTTTCCACTATTGGTTTCCCGTACACTCTTCCATTTGAAGTTAACGGCGGTTTTGTAATAGCAGACATCGACAACGACGGTTATGTTGAAGTTGTGTTCGGAACCATGGACAATTACCTTCATGTGTGGGAACTCGGTGAATGTACCCCGGGTTATTCTCCATGGCCGCAGTGTCAGCATGATATTGCTCGTACCGGTGTTCTTCTGGAGGAATGATGCTGTCAACTCTGCTTTTATCCTGCTCCATCCTTGTTACACATGCGCCGGGGTGGAGCGAACTTCTGATTGTAAACGATCTCTGGAGTTACAACAGCGGTATGGATAAAGCTCTGGAAGTTGTGAATGGAAATACTTTGCATATTTCATGGGATAAGTACAATCAGGAAACCAGAGTGGGATACAAGGTGATTCAGCCTGATGGAACGGTACTTCATCCCGAGACCATGATTTCTGATGATGTATGGTCTATTAATCCAACAGGTACTCTTGTTGATGAAGACAGTGTTACAATAGTGTGGCGTCAGGGAGTACCAGGGTATTATTGTGTTCGAGAGCAGGATGGTGAGGAAGCTATTTCCACCACTCTATATATTCCCGATCCTTGCGTATCCTATTCATTTATTCACTCTTCCAGTGATACGCTTGGTCGGATACATTCCGTGTTTGAAATATCAGATGTAACATTGGGAAGAGTATGTTGTTACGGAGTTTTCGAGCCTGGTGCTGGCGAGGTATGGCGCGACACCATTCCCGGCAGTTTCAGTACACCTCGCGTTCTTGTTGACGGGGAGCGTGTTCACATTGTTTTCATGGGAGATGATCTTTGGCCCGATTACATCCAGTACGACCTTGATGGAAATGTTACAATACCCACTGTGAGCCTTATAGAAGATCTGATACATTTTAGCAGTATTTACAGGATGGCACTTGATAATGAAGGTGATGTGTACTGTTTTTTTAAAGTAAGTAGAAGCTGGAACTATCTTACATTGTGCAAGATAGATAGCGAATCCGGTGAGGTACTGATAAGTGATCGGGAGATCTGGGCTCCTCCGTTCGGTTCCACCTTTCAGAACATCCTGCCTACCCCATCGGGTGACAGGTTCTATCTCCTCTGGATCGAATCGGAACAGGATTACCCCAGGCATATCAAGTTCGCGATTATCGACCAGAACGGCGATTTTGTAGAGGAACCGTATTCAGCCTACGACTACACTGATGAGGAACTGCAGAATATTTTTGTTTTGAGTGCAACAACAAACGAACTTGGTGATGTTTTCGCGATCTGGAATGCATACTATCCGGAAGTTCATCCGAACGCCTATTACATTGTAATGGGCTGGTTCGACCACAACTGGCTCGGAGTCGAGGAGGAGACCGGGGAAGCTGTTGTTCCAGGAGGTATTATTCTTTCACCATCCTTGAATCCTTTTTCGGAAAGCGTTTCAATTAGTGTTACCGCTGATCCGCTTCCCGGTCAGCTGGTTGTTTACGATATATCCGGTCGTATAGTCAGGGTACTGTATGGAAACGGGGGAAACTCTTTTCTGTGGGACGGATGCGACTCTGAAAGAAATGAGCTTCCAGCCGGGAACTACATGATTCGCGGAGCTTCCGCCGGAAACACTGGTTCTGTAAGAGTACTGAAAATTCAGCAATAGAGTTCATTATCGAAATGGAGTAGGGTAGGATTAGCCTTTCAGAACAGCTTGAAGAAGATGAAGCTGAAGAGTGTAAACAAGTGTTTACATTCTCTCTTTTTCATACTATACTACCTCTGTAATATTTATGGAGGTAATTATGAACTTTATTTCAGATTCATTCGGAAACCCTTTTTCCGAAGTCATTCATTCGATTCAACAATGCACAGGAGACTGGATGCTGGCTTCAGGCTCTGAGACCGGTATTATTTCACTCAGCGTATTCGGTACAGCAGGCAACAGGTATTCAATACTTGTTATCGATAAGGAACATCTCAGCAGCGATTATGCCTGTAGAGACGGTAAATGGTTTCTAACGGATAAAAAGGAAGGCGAAACTCAATTAAGATTTGATCTGGAGTGGGCAGCTCCGGCCTCAGGAAGCGGCTGCATGGTACTTTGTGGAAAAGAAACTCAGGTTCCTTTCAGCAGCTCTGCATAATACCAGGTTGCTTCAGTTCCTGTCATCTATTCAGTAGACTTCATGTTTCTCTTGGGGTATTTTCTACCCGTATTAAATATTTTGTTCACAAAATCCAGCGAGGGGCTGTTTATCAAAGACCATTATCGGGAAGGCATTTCGGTAGTATTCCCCGCATTCAACGAAGAAGAAAACGTGGAGTACATGGTTGAAACAGCCATTGAGGTGTTAACAGGGCTCGGTGTTGAATGGGAAATAATTGTTGTTGACGATGGTTCCTCAGATAGAACTGCTGAGATAACGGAGGAACTAACAAATGCATATCAGGGTGTAAAACTTGTAAGGCACACTATAAACAGAGGTATCGGAAGTGCTCTCAGAACAGGTATATCCTCTTCATCAATGTCCTGGATTTTCTATACCGATTGTGACGGGCAGTTCGATTTGAGTGAGCTTGAAATGCTCTGGAGTATTCGCGATGGAGCAGATGTAATATCCGGTTTCAGGCGAAGGAGGAAGGATCCTCTGATGAGGCTCATCTATTCTTTCGCATACAATACGCTTACTTACATATTCTTTTTCGGCGGATTCAAGGATGTGGACTCTTCCTTCAAACTTTTCAGGCGTGAGATCTTCGCAAATATAAGTCTAAGATCATCTTCCAGTGTTGCTGACCTTGAACTCCTTCTGCTGCCGCTGATGTACGGTTACAGAATCCGGCAGCTTCCCGTATCACACTACCCCAGAAGGGCAGGGAATGTATCATGTGAGAGCTACAGGAAGGGAATTTTCGCGTGGGTCAGGATAGCTCCCATAATGGAAATGTTTCTTCAGCTAGTTCAGCTGCGGCTCCGGATATGGAGGGGAGATGTCTGAGGAAAGGATAGAAGCGCTTCTTGCAACACCTTTGCCCCCGATGCAAACCGGACTGGCGACATATGCGCTGAGAGTGCTCGAAAGCACAGCGGATTTCGTAGATTGGACGGTAGCCTACCCACGTGGTAGCGACCCTTCAACTCTTCCTGCAGATGTAAGAAGCCTGCCAATTGAAGATCTTGAGGAATACAATCTACCCGTTGCCAGAATATTCCAGATAGGCAATTCGCCGCATTGTTTTCCGGTAGTACAGGCATTGTACAAATTTGGCGGAACGGCTCTATTTCATGAGACTGTCCTTCATCATATGCTCCGGCACTGCTATCTCGAGAGTAACAGGATGGAGGAATACAGGAGGGAACTGGTATTCTGTTACGGGCCTGCTGCAGAAGTCGTGGAAAAGGACCTTGCAGACGGGAATATCCCTGTTACTGATTACGACAGAAAGCTTAAGCGGTACCCTTTGATAGGAAGAGCCCTTCACGCGTCTCATTCCGCTGTATGTCTTAATTCCTATGCAGCTTCCATAATCAATAAGTCGTACCCGGAAGGCAGAGTTCTATCCATAGGGCACCCACTCAGCCCTCTTCCTGAACTGGAAATACCTTCCAGACCTTTTTCCCTCTGTTTAGGAATGGTGGGAAACAACCATCCCGGCAGGAACCTTGAGAGCATTATCGAGGCCGTTGAATTTATCAGGAACGATATTCCAGACACAGGGCTTATTCTGATCGGTGGAAATTACCCCGATGAATTACCGGAATGGGTCAGGAAAACGGGAAGGCTTGATGAGAAGGAATATCAGGGTTGGATAAGAACGCTGGATTATGTTTTTGATGTCAGGCACCCGACATGCGGTGAAACATCCGGCAGTCTTCTTGAAGTATTGAGGGCCGGCATACCGTCCATCGTAACAGCTACAGGATCGTTCAATAACCTCCCATCCGATGTGGTGATAAGGGTACCACCTGACAGTATTGTTCAAGGCATTCGCACTGCTATACTGCTACTGGAAAGCAGACCGGATATCAGGAATACCCTCTCGGAAAGAGGAGCTTCCTTTGCCAGGGATACAGGTTCTAAAGAGAGGCTTGAAAGAGACTGGAAAAGAGTACTCCGGCTTGCGGGAAAACCTCCTGCGGTATTTTCCACTCAGGAGAATCATGGTTCGCTTTCACCGGCCTGGCACGAAACTCAAACAGGATTCACGAGGGATTTGAACACTGCGCCCGTAACCTGGAAATTCTCCGGCATGGCGGAGCTCGAGGGCCCTGACAATTCTACCGGAGCTCTGGTCACTGCGTGGGGAGAAGGCACTGTTGGCAGCATTGAACTTGAGAGTGAGCCATCCGTTATTAACCTGGATGGCAGGATAATCCGCTTCAGCGGTAATGGTTGGGTCTCGAATGTTATCTGGAAATAACGGCTGCAGCGATCTTCGAAAGACTCTGTTCCCACTTATGCTCATTATCGTAATTCCGGCACTCCTTCTTCCTTATATACTGGTTCTCATGTCAGATACAGCGGTGTTAATCGGTATTCCTCACAGGGAATCCGCAATTGCGGAGGACTCCGATGTCTTTGAGCAGGCATGGCATTTCTGGTGGGTTTCCAGTGCTCTGGAAAACGGTCAAGATCCTCGTTTCTGTCCGCTTATCTATTCACCCGAAGGAGTGTCACTTGTATACGACCATATAGGATGGTATGACACTCTTGTTTTCGCGATAACAGGAACAGGAAAAGAACATCCTGCATTATCACATACACTCTCACTGATGCTGGGTACAATACTTACAGCGGTTTTTGGATGGCTTCTTGCAAGATCCTGGGGAGCAGACAGATACGGAGCGATGTTCACAGCTCTAGCGCTGGCATGGCTTCCTTCACGGACAGCGCATCTGCTCCAGCACTATCAGTTGGCTAACTGCTGGACACTTCCGGCATCGCTGTGGCTTTGCAGAGAGTATCTGAGAAATAGTAGAACAAAGATCTTTGTTGCTTACGTGGCAACAGTCATCCTGGCAGCCGTTCAGAGCCCCTTCATCGCCATATTCGCGGTACTCGGTCTTCCTGCAACCTGTTTCATAGTAGATGGGAACTGGAAGAGAACCGCTGTTCTTGCAGGAGGAGCCGGTGTTGCGGCTATAGCGGCCGGAATTCTCATCTTTACAGCTCCAGGAGATACCGGTTCGCCTTCAACTCACTGGAGAGATGCGATTTACTGGGCAGCAGAGCCCCAATCATTCGTCATGCCTTCTCCGTTTGGTCCGGCAGGTTTCTTCTTCGGGATTCCTATGAGATTCTCGTGGATGCCTAACACTGCGGAGGGTGTAGTTACGCCAGGTCTTACAGTTCTTGCAGCCTTTATCGTTCTTATTTGGAAAAAGAAGAACTGGAGATTACCGATAGTTATTCTGGGACTATGGCTGCTTGCCCTGGGGCCTGAGCTGCGGATTCTCGGTCGCCCGCTGGGAATACCTCTGCCATTCCGGATACTTCAACTGTTTCCTGTACTGGATGGAATAAGAGCCCCGTCCAGATTTGCAATACTCGGAGGATTGTTCGCGGCGCTGGGCGCCGGTATGGGGATAACTCTTCTGAAGGGAAGATGGAAACTGATGCTTCTTGCGCTTCTCATGTTCGAACTATGGATTCCTGTTCTCAGCACGATGTCCACCAGTATTCCATCTGCCTGTACCAGCATACCCGCCGGCAGTACCGTTCTGGAGATTCCAGCTGATAACAGGATAAGAAGGTATGCATGGTTCCAGACAGCGGCATCATATTCGCGCAGGTACGCTTTTCTGGCCAGGCTGCCCGAACTGCCTGAGGAAGATGTTATCCTGCAGGAAGCAGGCGAGGAGGGGTATGTTCTTGTTTATCACAGATGGCTCTTTAATGAGGAGGATAGAGATCGTTACGATACTCTCTATTCAGAGCTTTTCCCCGAGGGGTCAACAGCAGATTCCGTCTGGGTACAAATGAACGGTGGTGCACTATAGCAGAAATTCGTGTACTTTTCGATCTCAGCGTAGTTCCACACGCTATAGGTGGCGTATCCAGATACCTTCTTGCGGTTGCAGGAGCGCTTACGGAAGTTGCTGACTCGTTCGGAATCGAATTTATCCCGCTGGATATTCCTGCAGCACATCCCGGTGTTCCCGGGCCTGAAATGGATTGTCTGGTACTTGAAACGCCTTTTTACATGAAAGTTCCTCTTTTCAGAAGAATTCCAATTCGGAAACGATGGGAGGAAGGATCAAGGTCCGAAAGACTGAACAGGCTCACGGCAGGCAGCACGATTTTCCATCATAGCGGGGTGCAGCCGGAGTATCCCCCAGGGTGCCCATCCGTAATAACTATGTATGACCTTTCAGCATATGAAAATCCCCAATGGCATACGAAAGAAACAGTTGTGTTTGCAGAAAGGGAAGCCCGTCTTATAAATGGTGGTTCTTCGGTTATGGCAATATCGGAATGGACCAGGCAGCGGATTATGGATTATTTCGGTCTCCCTCCGGAAAGGGTATTCTGCGCCGGAGGAGCAGCAGATGAAGTGTTCTCGCCCGGATCACCTTCCCTGGAGTGCATGGCAGGGTACGATCTGAAACCGGGAGATTATCTTCTTCACGTAGGAAATTTCGTTCCAAGAAAGAATATCCCTTTTCTTCTCGATGTTTACAGGAGATTGCGGGAAACAGGCTTTGATATCCCGCTGGTTCTGGTTGGAGAAGGTGGCTGGGGGGATATCCATCTTGAAGAATTACCTGGAGTGCGCATTCTCAAGAATGTCCCTGATGTTGTAATGCCTGAACTGTACAGAGGCGCCAGGGCACTACTATGCCCCAGCAGGTATGAGGGGCTAGGTCTCCCTGTGCTTGAGGCCTTTGCCTGTGGCACTCCGGTTATTTCAAGCAACGCCGCCGCTCTTGAGGATACCGTTGGAAAAGACGGCATTCAGCTTGATCCCTGCGATCATGAAAGCTGGATAAGGGAAATAAGAGCTCTTGAGGAACCGGAAAGGGTGGATGAACTCAGGAGAATGTCTTCCAAAGCCGTGAGGAAGGACCGGCTTGAAATATCAAGAGGTATTTGCGGATTCTACAGGAGGATATCAGGATCATGAAGATACTGCATCTCGTTCACAGATCCTGGCCCTATTCCGGAGGCGCAGAACGTTACGTTCTGGAACATGCCCTTGCAGGGAATAGATGGGGGCACGAGTCGGTCATCTGCACAACAGACGCATGGGACATGTCCTGGCTGGTTTCCAGATCCGGCCAGCATATTCAAAGAAGAATGGATATCTGGAATAACATTAAAATAATGCGCTTTCCAGTAGTACATCCTCCTCTGCAGAATCTCATGCGGGCTGTTCTTAGAAGAATTTCGCCCTGTGGCCCTGATCGCTATTTCTATCCGAATCCTATGATACCTTCTCTGCACAGGTGGCTTTCTGTGGATAGGGGATTCGACTTCGTTCATGCCAACGCGATGCCTTTCATGCTTTACGAAGGGTGGCGCTACAGCAGATATCACGGAAAAGGTCTTATTTCAGTTCCACATGCCGGTGTTGGCGAGAAATACAGGAGAATAAAGGCGCTTCATTACTTCAGCGGCTGCCAGAAGAAGATTCTGCGGAACAGCACATTTGTCGTTGCCCAGAGCCGCTTTGAGAAAGAACTTTACACCAGTATGGGAATACCGGAAGAAAGGGTTTACATCTCCGGAAGCGGGATCGATCCTGCGGAATTTCGAAACGTTGATACGGACTCGGTTCTGAAGCGATTTGGAATAAAAAAACCATTGGTTCTCAGTCTGACAGTTCATTGCAAGGACAGGGGAACAGAACATATTCTCAAAGCGTGCAGGAATCTGTGGCTGAAAGGACATGAATTCACTCTTCTGCTGGCAGGCCCTGTATTTCCTGAAGTAGAAGAGTATCTCGAAGATTGCTCGGAAACAGTAAGGGAATTCAATGACAATATTGTAATGACAGGTTATGTGAGCAACAGGGATCGTATAGAATTACTTGCTGCCGCTGATATGCTTCTGCAACCATCACGCCTGGACTGTTTCGGAATCGTGATACTGGAAGCCTGGGCATCCGGGAAACCGGTTATAGGGTGCTGGTCGGGCGGAATGCCGGATATGATTCAGGATGGGCAGAATGGTTTCCTTGTATCGTGGGGTGATATTGCCTCGCTTATGAACAGGATTGAGATACTGCTGGACAATGCAGAACTTGGAAGGGTTATGGGTGAAAAAGGCCGGAAGGATGTACTTGAGAGATTTACCTGGGAGAGGGTTACTGACAGATTCTACAGGCGTCTTTCACAATGCTGTCCTGATGGGAACAGCGTATGAAGAGGAATATTACGGCCATTGTAGTTACATGGAATTCCCGGGATCTTATCCCGGATCTAACCGAGACCTTAAAAGGTATTGAACCTCTATGTAACATTGTAATATCCGATAACGCTTCAAGTGATTCAACGGTTGAAGATATAAGGAAAACGATTCCGGGAGCTTTGATCCTGTCCAACGTAATCAACGGTGGTTTCGGGTATGGTAACAACCGGGGTATTGAAGTGTGCGATTCTGAGTATGTACTTCTTCTCAATTCCGATGCATCCATCACCCGATCATCACTTGAGAAACTTGTGAGTACACTTGAGAATGACGCAAGCGCAGCGGGGGTGCAGCCTTTAATAAGGTTGTGGGACTGGCCGCTCGTTACTGTCAGTGCAGGCGCAGCCATGACGGAATACGGGAGGGGTTACGATTTCGATTTCATGCATTTCCAGCCAATTCCGAACGGAAAAACGGTGGAAGTGCCATGTATTACCGCTGCATTGTCTCTCTACCGGACGGAAGCGCTCCTGAAAGCAGGGGGATTCGATGAAAACATATTCATGTACTACGAAGATGTGGATCTCTGCCTCAGATTGAGAGGAATGGGTTATAGATTACTTCTGGAACCTGCTTCAACCGGGCAGCACATGGTGGGCGCATCAAGCAGTAGAAGACTGGCAGAAAAGTGGGAACTTCAGTCATCCGCATATATTGTAAGGAAGTACCTGGGCGGAAAAGGATGCAGATTGCCTGATTACTGGAGAAGAACCGAGTTGAGATCAAGGATATCATGTATGCTGAAGGGCAGGCCATGGCTCTGGAGACTGGCAGCGATGAACAGGGCTAATAAGATGGAAATCACGCATTCAGACCTTCCAGAGGAATTTCTATTGCACCTGCTTGCTCCAAGGCCCCTTAGAATGCCTCATCCAGGGCCGCATGCTACCTCGGATGAACCTTTCCCGGGGAGTGATGTTCTCAAAGGCCCGGAATGGCATGGCATGAGAACAGGCAGCTGCGGTTTCGGCTGCCTTAGAGTACCTGATAAAAGGGGAATACTTGAATTGAGCATCCGATCATGCAATATCCCGGGATCAGTCGCCTTATGGTCGAACAGGAGTTCTCTTGCAAGGGTTTTCCTGAACGGGAGACGGAAACGGGAAATAACCGCGGAGGTCGACAGTGGAGTAAATAAACTCTACCTGGTGCCTGACAGGAGTGAACAGATCATCGAGTTGGAAAATGTCAAATACATTTAATCATACAGGTAAACTTGTTCTCGCGATTTCGGTATCCGTCGGAATACTTATTTCACATGGTTTCTCTGTCTTCGCTGTGGCAGTCTGCCTGTATGCTGCAGGGACAGCTTTTCTAAGAGGTCAGCAATCCGTTACTATGATAACGGTTTTCCTTGGAGGCCTGTCAATACTCTCCTTCGGCGGCAGCCTGGGACCTGCGCTACTCACAGCAGGTGCCGCTTTCGCAGTAGTGTTTTCGGTTTCAACCGTTTCAAGATATTTATTCTTCCTTTCGGCAGCCGCAGTCCTTTTCTCAGGAGCGATTGAGGGGATAGCGCCCCTTACAGCGGCAGCCCTTGTTGCTGCGACAGTTAAGAGGGAAAGATGGCGAGCAATGATCCTCACAGGAGGGCTGTTGGCAGTGCTGATCATCTCAGGTCTTCCAACAGCTCCCGAATATCGTTTCTCTGTATCGGAAGAGGTTCTTGTTGAGAACGGAGTGATATGGCCGGAGCCGGCTGAACTGAATCTGGGTAGACCGCGATTATTACTGCAGGCCCCCCTGACAGATTATACAGAAATGACGTTTCAGGTTTCAGCAGGGGGAGTAAGAGACAGCTCTCCGGTGGGGCATGTCGCTTCCGCTGACAGAATATTTCCTGTTTATCCGGGCGAGAATACAATTCTCATAGAAGAACCGGAATTTCCGGTATCAATTCTGATATCCCGCTCCTGGAAACCTTTTACCCATCCCGTTATCCATTTTGTTTTCGGGAAAGCGTCACTGTGAACTGCCTGAGAAGAATCACTGAAGGCCGGTCCGGGATGATCTTCCATGGGCTTTCCTCAGTTCTGGTATTCTTCATCTGGCGGATCACAGGCATGCCTTCCCCCGGGCTGCTTGGCAGGCTTGTACCTCTTGCCTGGCTGATTACAGCCCTGGTGTACGGAAAGGGAGGAATCCCCCGGTTATCCGTCTATCTTCTGGTGTTTTTTACAGTTATCTCACTGTTCTGGACAGTGGATCCAGCCCTTGAGGTCGTTTCAACCGCATGTGGCTTAATGGGAATCTTTCCCGGACTGCTGGCTGTTTCCTCAAGAAAGTTCGGGATACTGATGGCTGTCTTGCCATTGATTCCCATGATACTGCTTCTTGTTCCATTTACGGGTGACGAACCTCACTATGCCCATATAACAGAGGATCTAATATCTTCCGGAACGGACAGGTTCAGCGAGTATTCCAGTCAGATCGGTGATCCGTCCGAAAACATTTCGTATCATCAGAGTTTCTATCCGGCGCTGATGATACCGGGATACCCATTCTCAGTACCGGGTATAAGGGGCATGAACATTCTGTTCACAATGGCGGCGCTGGCACTGATGTCGATGTTATTCAGGGATTCAGGTTTAAATAACTGGAGAAAGCTTACCGCACTCGGATTTCTCCTTGTGCCTGGTTGCAGCATACTGGGGCTTGTCTACCCTGGCTGGCTGGCCCTGGCTGTTTTCCTCTCAGGTGTATATGCATATATAAGATCGAAGAACAGTATCTTGGTAATAGCTGCTGCAATCATTCTCGTGCTTATTAAATTCCGTTTCATCGGCATATCAATAGGTCTTCTTACAGTACTCGTAATTGAATCGAAAGGAAGAAGAAAACTCATACTTCCCTTTACATTCGTCTGCCTTGCTGCCGCGGGATTACTCTTTGACCTGGTTATACTTAACGGACGGATATTCTGGGTCAGATATGGGAGTATGGCGTTTATTAAAACGATATTTCTGCAGCCGCTGTACAGAATACCGGAAGTACTCATCGCTGCAGGTTCATCACTTGTGGATATTGAAAGCGGCCTGCTGTGGAAGGCTCCATGGGTGCTTGCGGGACTTGCCGGATTACCTCTCCTGAAAAGCGATAACAGGAAGCTGTTCATCTGGCTCGGCCTGCCGGCCCTTATTTATTTCCTTGTACTTATTTACTGTACCTTAGCCGACTGGAGCGGTATGCCCACACCAGCCGGAAGAATGCTTCTACCGCTCCTTCCGGTTCTACTCGCTTCCCTCGGGATTATGATGAAGAGAAAAGGTGTTCAAATACTAGTCTGGGTATCTCTGGGTATTTCAGCCGTCTTCTTCACTTATCCGAACCTAAGGCTCAATTATGCTGATGGTACCGATGCGCTCGTGAGCCGGATATTCGGACCCTCAAGCAACATAACCGAATGGGTCCCCAGTGCGGTAAGGTTCAATATCGCGATATTAGCCGGATGGATAATAATTGCGGCAGTCATAGTTTGGCTCCTTGCACGCAAAAGCAGGTATGCTGAATATACCATTGCATCGG
>JAIOSX010000068.1 GCA_021107345.1 Candidatus Aegiribacteria sp. | reverse complement strand
CTGTATTTGCCGATGCGGGGAATACCTGGGATTCCTGGTCTTCCAGCGATTTTTCTGACCTGAACCGTGGCGCCGGAATCGGAATAAGGATAGAAGTACCCATGCTGGGTGTTATCGGGTTTGATTACGCCTACGGTTTTGATGGTCCTGAGCGCGGCTGGGAACCGCATTTTCAGTTTGGCACAGTATTCTGACAGATGAACGAGCTGCTTCTGGAACCACTGAATTACAGGTTTCAGGACTTGATCGTTCGGTATTTGGAGGATCACAGTTATGAAAACAGCCCTGTTTGCAGCTTTCACTGTCGCTTCCGTTCTGGCGGCACAGACAATTGCGGTAATCGATTCAGACAGAATATTCGAAAACCTGGGTGAGGTGACCGATGCCACTGAACTGCTGGTGAACGAGATCCAGGAGTGGGAGGCTCATGCTGATTCACTTCAGGATGAGATCGATGCCATAGAGGCTGATCTTGATTATACAATGGTGATGAGTCCTGAGCGGAGAAGAGAGCGAGAAGCTCTTCTTGAAGAGAAGTCCGCTGAGCTTCAGGATTATCTTTCGCGGACATTTGGACCGGGAGGTCTGGTTGAATCTCGAAACAGTGCGCTTGTCTCGCCAATAGTAGCCAGTATCAACGAAACAGTTCAGGAGATAAGTATTGAGGAAGGTTACGATATTGTATTGGACACATCGGGTGGACTTGTTGTATATGTATCCAATTCTTTAGATATAACAGACATGGTTCTGGAAAAACTTTCTACAAGAGGCAGCGACTGATATGAAGCTATCCATCCTGGCCACAAAACTGGGCGGGAAACTTGTCGGATCGGACGGAGATACTGAAGTAGCCGGTGTGTCCACACTTCAGAGTGCGCAGCCCGATCAGATCTGCTATTTTGGAAACAAATTATATAAGAAATACCTTAAATCCACCTGCGCCCTTGCTGTAATAACGGGGGAAATGGTTGAATCCTCATCTGCAAATCTCATTCTGGTGAAGGAGCCCTATCGTGCCTTCAGAGAAGCACTGATCTTATTCAGGCACGAGACGCAATCGGGCTTCACAGGGATTCATCCGACTTCCGTTATTCATTCCGATGCTGTATTGAGCGCTCATGTAACAATAGGTCCAAATGCTGTTGTTGATTCATGTGCAAGGATAGGCTCCGGTACATTAATTGGTGCGGGTTCGGTCATCGGCCCTGGAGTTACTATAGGCTGTGGATGTGTTATTAATCCCTTTGTCTCGATATATCATGACTGTGTCGTAGGCAGCAGAGTGATAATACATTCAGGCGCAGTGATCGGATCCGATGGTTTTGGCTTCGTCCCCGACCCTGAAGGTCATCTTAAAATACCCCAGAACGGGAATGTAGTTATAGAGGATGATGTTGAGATCGGTGCTGGATGCACTATAGACAGAGCTACAGTGGGCAGTACTGTAATAGCCGGGTTCTCCAAGCTAGACAATCTTATTCAAATCGCTCATAATGTAACAATTGGTTCGGGCTGCTTGATTGCGGCTCAAACTGGAATATCAGGGAGTACAGTGATCGGATCAGGAGTTATCATTGGTGGTCAGGTGGGTATAGCCGGACACATCAAGATTGGAGATGGCGCTGTTATCGCAGCGCAATCCGGCGTAACTAAAGATGTAGCAGCAGGAGCTACTGTATCCGGTTATCCGGCCCGTTCTCATGAACTGGCTCTCAGAATGAATGCTACCCTGTCTGATCTGCCGGATTTCAGGAGAAAAGTTCTGGAATTCATGAAAGAATTCAGTAATAAAGAAGAGGAATAATAAATGAACCATTACCAGACTACACTACAACAATCGGTGGTGTACAGTGGAATAGGCCTTCATCTCGGCAAGGAGACTTCCATTACTTTTCAGCCCGCTCCCGCTGATACGGGGATTGTGTTCGTAAGAACAGATGTAAAAAGCAAACCCAGAATAAAAGCCAGTCTTGAGAATGTCAGACAGGTTGAGGAGCAGTCAAGAAGAACAACCCTCGGTTACGATTACTACGAAGTCCATACTGTCGAGCATGTTCTCTCGGCGCTGTACGGACTGGGGATCGATAATTGTATCATTGAGCTTGATTCAGATGAGCCTCCCGAACCTGAAGACGGTTCCGTCAGAAGCTACATAGAAGTGCTTGAAAATGCTGGAATATGCGAGATTGAAGGTGAATTACGAAAGATAATCACTATTAAAAATCCCGTAAGCATAGACGCCTTCGGAGCCAGCCTTATCGCAGTACCATACGATGGTCTGAAAATAAGCTTCACTATCACTTATGATAATCCTGTTCTTGGAACTCAGTATCTCTCTCTTGATCTGACACCGGAAACATTCAAACGTGAAATAGCTCCAGCAAGGACATTCTGCCTGTACGACGATGTGAAGCACCTTCAGGAAAAGAACCTGATAAAGGGAGGAACACTGAAGAATGCCGTTGTGGTCGGAGATGATGGAATCCTTAACGATGAACCATTGAGGTTTCCCGACGAATTCGTCCGTCACAAGATACTTGACCTCATCGGAGATCTTTCCCTGCTGGGGGCAAGGTTTAAGGGTCATATTATATCAGCAAAATCCGGCCATGCATCCAATGTAAAATTCGTACAGAAGATCGCTGATGTGCATAAAATAGTAAAGGATTCGATTCCTCTTACAGACAAGAAATGGGATATTAACGATATTATGAACCTGCTTCCTCACAGGTATCCTTTTCTTCTTGTGGACAGGATGCTGGAAGTTGAACCGGATAAGAGAGTAGTCGGTCTGAAGAACGTTTCCATCAATGAACCATATTTTCAGGGGCATTTCCCTGGAAGCCCCATAATGCCTGGAGTACTGATAGTAGAGGCAATGGGTCAGGTCGGTGGACTTATGCTGTTCAATTCGCTTGATAAACCCTCCAACTGGGTCGTGATGTTTACAGGATTGGACAAGGTCAGATTCAGAACTCCGGTTCGGCCTGGCGATCAGCTTATATTTGAACTGGAGATGATACACAAAAGAGGTCCCATGTGCAGGATGAAAGGTGTAGCAAAAGTCGACGGTAAGGTGGCTGTAGAAGCAATACTCATGGCAATGCTGGTGGAAAAGGAATGATTCATCCGACTGCTGTCGTGGATTCGGTTCTGCCAGACGACGTGCAAATCGGAGCGTACGCTGTTATCGGTCCGGAAGTTCAATTAGGAAAAGGTGTACGAATCGGTCCACATGCCTATGTAACGGGACCTGTATTCATTGATGATTCCGTTTCCATCGGGCCATCAGCAGTTATCGGTACCGACCCCCAGGATCTGAAATACGATGGTGAACGGACGGAACTGTTCATAGGTTCAGGCACCGTTATTCGAGAGTTCGCAAACATAAACAGGGGAACGGTCGAATCCGGCAGAACAGTGATAGGATCAGACTGTCTTATAATGGCTTACGCACACATTGCGCATGACTGCATCATAGGCGACAGGGTCATTATCGCGAATACCGTAAACATGGCTGGTCACGTTGAGATAGGCAGTGATGTAACCGTTGGAGGTGTTGTCCCGATTCACCAGTTTGTCCGAATTGGTGATCATGCAATGATCGGAGGGGGATACAGAGTCAGTAAGGATGTTCCTCCTTTCGTTCTGGCAGGAGGAGCCCCGCTGGGAGTCAGGGCATTGAATCTTATCGGACTCCGCAGGAAAGGTTTTTCGCAGGAAAGGCTGAACAGCCTTGAGCAGGCATTCAGATATCTCTTCAGGGAAGAAGGTACACTCACTTCAAAGGCAGGTAGCCTTTTGGAAGACAGGAACACTTCCGATGATGCAAGACAGCTGGCTGATTTTATAATATCAAGCTCCAGAGGAGTGATCAGCTGACGATTACATGTGTTCTGCTCCTGCCAATCCTGTTTGTCATCACTGCAGATGGTTCCAGTGGTATGGATGAAATGTATGCATTTCAGGACAGCCTCGAGAATGACAGTACAGAGATTAATCACTATAAAGAAATACCGATTATTGTAAGGAGAAATCCTGGGGCCGCACTGCTGCGTTCCGCAGTACTTCCCGGGTGGGGTCAATTTTACAACGATGAGCCTCTGAAGGGTGTAGTATTCGGTACGGCTTCACTGGGACTGCTTTCATGGCTGATATCTGAACATTTTGCCTCTGAGGATGCCAGGAACAACAACGATGAACCGGCTTACCAGTTGCACAGCCAGAGAAGGCTTGACCTTATCTGGTATACTTCCGCAGCCTGGCTCTTCGGTATGCTTGATGCATATGTTGATGCCTACCTCTATCCATTCAGCACCGAGAATGAGGTGTTCGAAAGGGAAGCCGGCATTGCTGCTGCTTTCTTCATTCATTTCTGAAAGGGAATAAGAGATGTTTCTGAGTGTATTACTTGCGATGGCAGGAGAAAAGGAGAATCCTGACATCCAGCTACTCAGAGCCGCGAAGAATGGAGACAGGAATGCTTTCGGAGAACTATTCAGGAAATACGAAAACCG
>JAIOSX010000283.1 GCA_021107345.1 Candidatus Aegiribacteria sp. | reverse complement strand
CCTCCGGTGCGTATAAGTATTCAAGCTGTCCCTGCCGGACAAATAAAGTAATCGTATATTAGACTGTGTCCGGGTAAAACTACCAACGCGAACGGTCCGGTCAAGACCCTATGCCGGATCATTCAGTTCAGGAGGAGCATGAAAATTCTTCTAATATCCGGAGGAAAGTCCGCTGAACGGGAGGTTTCGATCGTATCTGCCTCTTTTGTTCGAAGCATACTTGAAGAATCTGGTCATGAAGTAATTCCTGTGGAAATCAGCAGCGATGGCCGGTGGTCCCTGGAGGACGATTCTCTTGAAATACATACCGGTTATCCGGTCTGGAAACTGTTTCGAGGAGATTCCAGAATTGCTTTTGATATCGTTTTTCCCGTACTGCATGGTCCATGGGGAGAAGATGGTACAGTGCAGGGACTCTGCAAAATGGCCGGATGGCCCTGTGCGGGTGCCGATGTTATGACATCGGCTGTTGCAATGAACAAGATCACAACGAAGGAACTTGTTTCATCCAGGGGTATTCCGGTTGTGCCCTGGAAGAGTTTTTCGGTTCAATCTCCTCCAACACCCGCAGCCCTGGCTTCACTTCGATATCCTCTATTTGTTAAACCTGCAAGAATGGGATCAAGTGTTGGAATCTCAAAGATAGATTCACCTGAAATGCTACAGGACGCTGCGGATATTGCATTCAAATTCGACAGTCTGATTCTCATAGAAAGCGGCATCGAGAAAGCAAGGGAGATCGAGGTAGCCCTTCTGTCCGAATCCGGAATCGTATCCTCTTCCGTAGCCGGTGAGATACTTCCAGGTCGGCAATGGTACGATTATACAGCTAAATACAATTGTGAAGACTCGAAGCTGCTGATTCCGGCACCGATCCCTGAAACCCTTTCCATGGAGATAAGATCCTGTGCTGAGGAGTGTTTCTCAATTCTAAACGGAAGTGGTTTCGCAAGGGCTGATTTTCTTCTTGACAATAACGGTAAGTACTATTTCAACGAATTGAACACCATTCCCGGTTTTACAGATATCAGCATGTTCCCCTTGCTCTGGAATGCGACAGGACTAAGTTCCGCGGAAGTCATGAACAGAATTCTGAGAGAAGCTGCAAGAAAGCATTCCAGCACAGAGACATCTCAGGGATAGTGTGAGCAGCATCAAAGTCGATCTTCGAAGCGATACGGTAAGCAAACCCTGCCATGCGATGAGGAACGCGATGGCCAGGGCAGAGGTTGGAGATGATGTATTCGGTGAAGATCCGACAGTAAACCATCTTGAGAATATCGTAGCGGAAATGACCGGATTCGACAGGGCGGTGTTCATGCCCACAGGTACAATGTCCAACGGCGTGGCCATACGAGCTCTCACTTCTCCGGGTGATGAAGTCATATGCGGCAGTAGAAGTCACGTATATCTATATGAAAGAGCACAATACGCTATGCTTGGCGGCCTTCAGATGCACAGGATAGATGAATCGAATAGCGGCTGTATTCCGCCGGCAGAAGTGGAAATTGCCCTGTCACGGGGCAAAGATCAGCATTACGCGCCCAGAACACTGGTCACCCTAGAGAATACGCAGAATGTCATGGGAGGGCTTATACTGCCGGAAAGAGAGAGCAGGGAAATAATTGACATCTGCGGCGAAAAGGGAGTCTCCGTTTATCTTGATGGCGCAAGGGTGTGGCATGTAATATCCTCATCCGGTAAAAAACTCAGAGGGATACTTTCAGGCTACAGAATGGTATCCATGTGTTTCTCAAAGGGGCTTGGATGTCCAGTCGGGTCCATCCTTGCATGTTCGGCCGAGGATGAGGATAAGGTACGGTGCTTGCGCAAGCAGCACGGAGGTGGAATGAGACAGATCGGTATTCTTGCGGCGGCCTGTCTGTATGCCCTTGAGCATAATCTCCCAGTGCTGTCAAGAACACATCAGTATGCCCGGCTGCTTGCCAGGGGCATCACCGGTTCACCAGTTCTCCGAATGCAGAACCCTGAACCTGATACCAACATAGTTATAGCGTCCACTCCTGAAGGCAAGGCAGGTATTATTGCTGATGCACTTGAAAGCCTTGAAATAGGCTGTCTGGCTCTTTCGCCGTCAACGCTCCGATTCGTTACTCATCTTTCTCTTTCCGAACGGTCAGTTAAATATGCTGCCGACGTCCTGTCGGCATTTGGAGGATAACATGATAACAGGAGTTATTGGAACAGGACACCTTGGTTACCATCATGCAAGGATACTCGGTGAGATAACCGGCAGAACAGTTCCCATATTCGATACAGATGTCGAGCGGATGAACAGGCTTGCCACTGAACTTGATATTCGACCGTGTGTGCATATGGATTCCCTTCTTGAAGAATGTGATTCCGCCGTTGTAGCGTGTCCTACTTCAAGCCATTATCATGTTGTGCTCAAAGCCCTGAAAGCCGGTGTGCACGTTCTTGTGGAAAAACCAATCGCTGTGAGTACTGCACAGGGGCAGGAAATGGTCGAATTGTCAGAGGACAAGAACCTCATACTGGCCGTTGGACATGTTGAACGCTTCAATCCGGCTATACTGGCTGCCGCGGAACTTATCGATGAACCTCTTTTTGTGGAAGGCCACAGAATGGCTCCCTTCAACCCACGGGGAACCGACGTTTCAGTAGTGCTCGATCTGATGATACATGATATAGATCTTGTGCTTTCCTTTGTTCGTTCTCCGGTAGTCTCAGTTCAGGCTTCCGGTGTTCCTGTTCTTAGCGACAATGTTGATATCGCAAGCGCACGAATACAGTTCCAGAATCGTTGCGTGGTCAATATGACCGCCAGCAGAATATCCAGGGAACAGGTTAGGAAACTCCGGTTCTTCCAGCCCAGAAACTATGTCTCGGTTGATTTTGCCGCAAGGAAAGTAGAGGCTTTCAGGATGGCGGACGGGAAAATTGAACCGGTTCCAGTTACAGTATCGGAAGGCGATGCTCTTACATCTGAGCTTAACGATTTCAGAATGGCCTGCGAAACAGGCTGCGCTCCAACAGTACCCGGTCTGGACGGCCTAAATGCTCTCAGATCTGCACAGATTATCTCCAGCAAGATAGATGAAGCAATGGCTGAAATGTTGAAGGACATATCGGAAGAATGAAACTAGTCATCTCAGCCGGAGACCCTTCAGGTGATATCCGCGGGGGGGAACTTCTTACAGAGCTCCAGAAAATGACCGGTCTGGAAGTTTCAGGTCTCGGAGGAAAAAGTATTGAAAAGGCCGGCGGAAGGGTCGTGTTCAGTCTTTACGAGTACTCGGTGATGGGTTTTGCCGAGGTATTATCCTCTCTCGGTAAATTCCACCGGCTTCGCTGTGACATGAGATCTCATATTGATTCCGTTGATCCTGATATTCTGCTTCTGGTCGATTACCCCGGTTTCAATATACCTCTTGCTGTATGGGCAAAAAAAAGAGGTTATCACGTTATTTACTACATCTCACCGCAATTGTGGGCCTGGGGCAGGAAAAGGGTCAGGAAGATAAGAAAGTCAGTTGATCTGATGATAACTCTCTTCGATTTTGAAGTTGATTTTTACACCAGATATGGTGTCCGGGCTGTATGTTCAGGACATCCGCTTGCGGATTCTATCCCGAAACCGCTGAAAACTGAATCAAGCAGAGAAATCGCCTTTCTTCCCGGAAGCCGCCGGCAGGAAATATCGCTTCTTCTTGAGCCTATGATGAAGTCTTTCACTCTCCTCCGAGACTCAGGAATAGTTTCCGGCGCTTCCATCGCGGTGTCCCCCGACGTACCTTCAGAATTTTACGAAACAGCAGCGGGAATAAAAGGTGTCAGATTGGCTGATTCTGTTGAAGAAGCGCTTTCAGGAGCTTCTGCAGCCGTTGTCTGTTCAGGAACAGCAACCCTTGAAACTGCCATGTGGGGGATTCCTTTTGTGATAACATACAGAACTTCCAAATTAACATACCTTCTTGCAAGAATACTCATCAGAGGAGTGTCCAGGATCGGAATGGCCAATATTGTGACTGGTTCAGAGATCGCTGCTGAGTTGATTCAGAGTGATGTTACTCCTGATAACATCGCAGGATCAGTAAAGCCGCTTATTCAGGATACTGAGATTCGAAGAGATTCACTTGACAGAATGAAGCTTGTCAGAAAAGCACTTGGTCCTGAGGGCTCATCCAGAAGGGCGGCACAGTACATACTGGAAGAAGCTTCAAATGAGATCTCCTGATCTTCTGAGGCTTTCCCGTGCCCTCGGAAAGATATTCATTCGACTGATCGGTATTTCATGGAGGATACGTTACATCAGGTCAATGACCGGAAGGGCAGGCAGCGCAAGAGAAGTACCGGTATTCTTCGTGTTCTGGCATGGAAGGCAGCTGCCACTTATTCATACGCACAGAAACGAGGGTGTAACAGTACTAGTAAGCCAGAACACTGACGGTCAGTACGTAACCAATGTGCTTCATTCCATGGGCTTTCAAACTGTAAGAGGTTCCAGTTCCAAAGGTGGATTCAAAGCCGTCCGCTCCATGTCAGTTATTCTCAGGAACGGATTCGACTGCGCCATAACACCCGACGGTCCCAGAGGTCCCGCAGAAAAAGTGAAGAGCGGTATTATACATATTTCAAGGCTTGGCAAAAGACCGGTATTGCCAATGGGATCTTCCGGATGGCCGATTGTCCGTTTCTCATCATGGGACAGTTTCATTCTGCCTTTTCCATTCGCACGGGTCACTGTTGTAGAGGGCAGACCCATTCCCCCCATGAAAAGGGGAGATGATCCCCAGAAATGGACGGAAAGGGTAGAGACCGAACTGAACAGGGTCACTGCCTGTGCCGATCTTTTCGCATCACCGGGAGCCATGTTCTTCAGCCGTATACTGAGAATAGCGGGATCTGTATTGCATCCCGCTGCATCCTTTGTCCTTCTGTTAAGACCGGCTCAGGAAAGAAAGGAACGAAAGGCGTACGTAAAATGCTCCCGCAGCAGACCTGTCTGGCTTCACGGCTCATCACTCGGTGAACTGAATGGTCTAATCCCTTACATTGATTATCTCAAACTTAACGGTATACCCGTATGGGTAACCTGTTTTACCCCATCCGGGCGATCATTCATAGAAAGAATGGGGTTGGAAGGGAGCTATATTCCTCTTGATATTCAATGTTATGCTGAGCGATTCATCCGGCGGATCAGACCCAGGGCGTTTATTCTTGCAGAAACGGAGATCTGGCCTAACACTATCCTCTCAGTGCTTGAGTCGGGCATTCCGTGCATGATGATCAACGCAAGACTTTCCGAGAAGAGCGTAAGAGGGTACCGTTTCCTGGGTTCACTTCCAGCAAGACTGCTGTCCTGCTTCACCGGTATTCTGACAAGGAGTGACAATCGATGAACATTGATGCGAAAATAGTAAAGGTTTCCGGAGATTCAAAAATGTTTACAGACCACGGTGATCCTCCCCCGGAATGGCGCACTTCCCTTCATACAGACAGACCTGTTCTTGTCGCAGGTTCCACAAGAAAGGGGGAGGAATCATCCATTCTTAAGGCAGCTGAATCAACCGGTTACTTCCCGGTCATCGTACCGCGCCACCTGGACAGGCTAGATGAGGTATGGGATCTTATGGTCAGTGCGGGCTTCAATCCGGTTAAATGGTCGGAACTGAATTTATCATTAACTGAAACTCTTGATTTCGACAGCGTTCTGGTAGATGTTCATGGAGTGCTGGCGAAAATGTACGGTATCGGTGATGCCGCCTTCGTTGGAGGTACCCTTGTTCCTGTAGGAGGGCACAATGTACTGGAACCTGTCATGCGGGGTGTACCTTTCATTGTTGGTCCGCATCACGGTAGTTTTACAGAGGTAGTTGATAAAATGACTGTATCTGGTATAGCACATATTGCCTCATCACATGAAGAGATAGCTAAGGTACTTGTCATGCTTCGTAACAATCCACGGAAGAAGAAATACATCAGAACTGAATTTGAAAGTATAAAAGGGAACGTGCTTGATGATTTTGTGCAAATGATCAGGCGAACTGGAATTATTGAAACGGAAACAAGCATATGAAAAGACCTGACATACTGTTCGGGAAGATAGTATCCCGTGAGGGTGGATACGCATGGGCAGGATGGTTTCTCATGCCCTTAGGGTGGCTTTACGGTCTCCTTGCCTCCATAAGAAGAAGATGGTACGAGTCCGAAACCAGACAGATTCACCTTCCGGTACCTGTAATCAGCGTAGGAAATATTGAAGTGGGCGGCACCGGAAAGACACCCGTGACAATCTGGCTTGCCAACCGTATTGCTGGAATGGGGTATACCGTATCGGTTGTTGCCCGTAATTTCGGAGAACGTACGCGGGCATGCAGAGTCAGACTGGACAATGACGAAGTCAGGAATAATTTCACCGACGAAGTTCTGCTCCTTGCCGAGAGTCTTCTTGGCAGAAGCAGCGTATATGCCGGCAGATTAAAGTCAGAAGCGGCCATGAAAGCCTACCGGGGGGAGAAACCGGACATAATAATAGTTGACGATGGGTTCCAGCACCTGCAGCTGTACCGGGATATCGAGCTGGTTGTTCTGGATTTTGCAAGCCCCTTCGGACAGGGAGGAATCCTGCCTTCAGGAACCCTCAGAGAATTTCCCTCGGTTATTTCAAGAGCAGACCACATCTGGATAAATCGTATACCACCGGGTATGTCCGCAGAATGGATCAGGAGGAGAGTCTCGGATTACAACTGGAAAGCTCCTGTTCAGTTCAGCAGGGTGAAGCATACCGGAGTGAGATTTGTAAACGGGAAAGTTCTTCCGGATATTCCAAGGAGAACAGTTCTGGCATTCTGCGGTATCGGCAAGCCGGAAAGTTTTCGCAATTCACTTGAGGAAGCCGGAATAAGGCTGGAAGGACTTGAGGTGTTCCCGGATCACCATGTTTATTCAAAGGGGGATATCGAACGGTTAAGGGACATTATGCGGGGAACCGGCTCTTCGGCTCTCATAACAACTGCCAAGGATGCGGTTAAGCTTTACGGCATACCTGATACCGGTGATATTCTTGTACAGACCATGAACCTTGATGTTGAGGGGGCCGTACCGGAACTGATGAATGATATTCAGAACAGCATAGATATGTACAGAAACAGGAATAAGAAGACAGAGAATAATGAGTAACGGAGCAATAAATACCGATGTTCTTATTCTGGGAGCCGGCATGGCCGGTCTGACCTGCGCCCTTTCCCTTCCTGAGGAACTAGGAATTCTTCTTGTTAGCAAGGTACCAATGCCTACCGGCAGCACTTATCTTGCCCAGGGAGGGCTTGCCGCTGCAGTTTCCGAAGATGACAGCTTTGAGCTTCACCTGCAGGATACAGTCAGCGCGGGAGGTGGCCTCGTAAACGAAAAGGTGGCCATAGACATCATATCCAGCGGTCCTGGACTTGTTGAGCAGCTGTCCATGTGGGGTGTAGAGCTTGATGGCTCATTCGGAAAGGGAAAGAGCGGTATAGAGGGCGGTCACAGTGTCAGGCGCGTCCTTCATCATAAGGACAGAACCGGAAGGCTCATCAGCGAGGTACTGAGCGAGTGCTGTGCAGAAAGAAAGAACATTACTGTAATGGAGCCGGCATTTGCGGTTAATCTCCTTACCGCTTCCCGGGAAATGCCCGAACTTGTTGAAAATGGAGTTGACAGGTGCATCGGTGCTCATATTCTTCACAATGGAACCATTTCCACAGTTCTCGCGGGCGAAACTGTCATCGCTACAGGTGGTTCAGGAAAGGTTTACAGGTACACCTCCAACCAGGATTCATCCACCGGAGATGGAATAGCAATGGCTTATCGTGCAGGACTTCCCATAAAGAACATGGAATTCTACCAGTTTCACCCAACCTGCCTTTTCCATCCTGATAAACGAAACTTCCTCATCACAGAGGCTCTCAGGGGCGAGGGGGCAATTCTTCTCAACCTCGAGGGCAAAAGATTCATGGAAAACTACGATACCGAGAGAATGGAACTGGCACCAAGGGACATCGTTGCAAGGGCTATTGATTCGGAAATGAAAAGACTGGGAAACGATCATGTTCTGCTGGATGCCACACACCTGGGCAAGGAATATCTGACCAGATCCTTTCCCGAAGTGACCGATGGTGTCACTTCTGTAGGCATCGTCCCCTGGGAGGAGCCCATACCGGTTGTTCCCGCTGCACACTACACTGTTGGCGGGATTGATGCGGGAACAGACGGCACTACAATCATGAACGGTCTCAGGGTTATCGGTGAAGCATCCTGTACCGAATTTCACGGAGCCAACCGCCTTGGCAGCAACAGTCTTCTTGAAGCCGGTGTCATGGGGCTGAAGGCTGCTGTTTCCATTCCCGACACTGTTATGAATCCTGTTGATTTCCGCGCAAGTGACTGGTCCTTCGGCAGGGCAAAACCCCTCAGGGAAAACGTGCTCGTGGATTACGCATGGGCAGCCCTGAGAAGTGTCATGTGGGATTACGTAGGAATAGTCAGATCCGACAGAAGGCTCCATAGAGCCCTCAGAATAATAGATGTCCTGGCGGATGAGATCGAGAATGATTACTGGTCTCTGCTTCCAGTTACCGGGCTGCTGGAGCTGCGAAATATCTGTACAGTAAGCAGAATTATTGTAAGATCAGCATTAAACAGAAGGGAGAGCAGGGGGCTACATTACAGTCTTGACTGCCCCGAGACCCTGCAGACTCCCGAAAACACGGTTATAAAGCTTATACTATGAAAAAGACGTTTTATCTATTATTCGCGGCGGCAATAGTACTGCTTCTCTCTTCCTGCAGATCAACACCTGTATACAGGGGAGACGGCATACATTGTTCAGGGGGTGTATGGTCGGAGATAACCTCATCGGGAGGCAACCCCAGGACTTCAACGGATAACAGCATGATGGACGAAATAGAATCATGGATGGGAACACCTTACTTATACGGCGGAGATAGCCGCAGCGGAGTTGACTGCTCAGGTTTCACTCAAGCAATCTACAGCGCTATAGATATCGAAATCCCACGTACCGCCAGCCAGCAGTCCGCTGCTTCTGAGAATGTAACTCCATCAGATCTGCAGTTCGGAGACCTTATCTTTTTCAATACTTCAGGATCAGGTATTTCTCATGTCGGCATCTACATAGGAAACGGTTTCTTTGCCCATGCTTCGTCAAGCAATGGAGTTGTACGCGAATCCCTCTCAAAGGAATATTACGCGAACAGGATAGTATCAGCGGGAAGGTTCATGAAATGATTATAATTTCCATTATCCTCGCGATAACCGCTTTCATACCGGAGCAGTTCACACCGGTAGAAGGATTCATGGACCTTGATAATTCAGCCACACCAACAAGATTCGGACTCCTGCTTGTAACCGGAGAGGATTCTGCATCCAATCATCAGATGGCGGAACTGATACTGGCAACCATGGACAGTCTCCCTGAAGATGCTTTTCCAGATCTGTACGTGATAACACCTGAAGAACCGGGTTATCCTGATATTGCCGCGCTATGCGGTGACTACTCCGGTTACCCCACAACACTTGTCATGGTCGGCCACTGCGGTTACATTGAAATGGATCCATGTTTCCTCACTGTCGAGATAATCGACGCATGGTATACATGGGGCAACCCCGATTCAAGAAGGACGGGCATCTGCAATTTCTGCAGGAGGTGTAATCCTTAGCGTCCTGTTATCCACCAACTTTTACCCTGAAGGGCCTGTAATGGAATGGTTTGAAAAAGATGACTTCTGGGAACTGACATATCCTTTCATGTTCCCTGAAGCCAGAATTGAGAAGGCCGAAGAGGATGTTCTTTCCGTCCTTAGTCTGTCCGGGATAAAAACAGTCGATGTTCTGGACCTCTGCTGCGGACCCGGAAGGTTCTCCATCCCACTGGCAAGAATGGGATACAGTGTTACAGGAGTTGATGCTACAGGTTTATTGCTGGATATCGCCATGAAAAGAGCTTCACTTGAAAATGTTAGAGTGGAATGGGTTGAAGATGATATGCGAAGGTTCCTGCGGCCTCGATCCTACGACCTTGCACTGAACATGTTCACATCCTTCGGGTACTTTCAGGATCATTCGGACAACATGAAAGTTCTGGCCAACGTTAACGAATCCCTTCGACAGGGAGGAAAATTCGTAATAGAAATAATGGGTAAAGAAACTCTTGCGTCCATTTTCCATACTATAACAGACGTGGAAACCGATGAAGGACTTCTTCTTATCCAGAGGCACAGAATAGAGGACGGCTGGAACCGTATCGGGAATGACTGGATGATCATCGATGATAATAGAGTACTGGGCAGATGGAAATTCTCACACTGGGTCTACAGCGCCACAGAGCTGAAGGATATGCTTCAGGAAGCGGGTTTTTCTGATGTTAAAGTCTACGGCAACCTTGAAGGTACACCTTATGATTCGGAATCAGGAAGACTGATAGCGCTGGCAACAGCCGGTTAAAATATTATTATATACGTCAACACTTATTGAAAACTCGTCGAAAAGGTGAAAACTCATAACCATGAAATACAGATCACTTATCAGCATCACAGCTGTCATGTCTATCCTGATACTTCAGGCTTTTACTTCGTGCGCGGTAAACAGGGTTATCTACAACGAACAGATGGAAATAGACGGGTTTCTAGTCCGGGTTGTGGTTCTTGACTCCAGCGACCTTAAGGAACTCGTTATATCCATGCAGAATCCTGGACAACCGATAAGGGAGAGGGTCTTCTATGTCAACTGGATACCGGAGCTTCTGGAAGTAGACGATTACAACAGTGATTCCAGGCTGGATTTATTAATTATCAGCACCAGTGATGAGAAGCACTATTTCTACAGCACCGAAATGGGAATCGTCGATATTATCTAGGAACCTGATTGTCTCTGTCCTCGTGAAGGATAGCGTACTTCATAGCCATAAGCCTTATGGAAGCATCCGCTTCGGGGCTGGCCAATATTTCCCTCCATATTCCCGAAGCCTGGTAATAGTGGCCCATGACAGTGTAAATGAGTGCCGCCGCCGCAAGAGCTTCAAAGGGGGGATATTCATCCATCAGGCATATCTCCAGCTGCCTCAGCGCTTCATCAGGATCACCGCTGTTCCATGCGATCTCGGATTGGATAAGAGCAGCATCGTATTTATGGGCAATGGGCTGAATCAGTTCAAGAACAGCCTCGGGCCCTTCCTGCCTCAGTATGATCAGAGAAATATTGTAAGCCGGAATGGACCACAGGGGATCCCTCTCCATTGCTGATTCCAGCAATCTCCTGACAGATGCTGTGTCACCGGTTTCAAGCACATCGGTAGCCTCCCTGACTATTCGTGCGGCGCAAAGGCGGTTCTCAAGAGCTTCGGAGAATTCTTCCGGGAGGGGAAGCGTTACCTCCTCTCCGGGTTCCGGCAGTTCTGATGGGGAATAACCCGACTGTATTGCGAGCATCTCGGCTCCACCTTCAATATCTATCGCCCATGCCATGAAAGCCCACCCGTCGTTCTCTTTCCAGGTATATCTGCACCGTTCACCTGTTACGAACTGCGTATTATCGGGTAAGAGCACAGTTTCAGGAGTTCCGCAGGAGATGGATAAGATGATAAGTGTAGTTATGACGGCCGCTGCTGCTTTACTCATTATTCCGTTGCCTTTCCAGATTGAGCAGTTCCTTCAGTTCTGACAGAATATCTGACAGATCTTCTCCGCAATCCACCCCTACAGCTCTGCCCCTAAGATCCGCAGCACCCCTGAAACCCTTTATGTAATGAAGCAGCTGACCTCTCAGGACATGATAGAGGTGATTCACAGGTATATACTTACTCATCATCTCGTACTGCTGCCATATTATGGATACAACCTCATCGGGAAGGGGAGAGTCATCCTCAGGCTTCCCTGCTGCAAGTCCCCTGAATATCCATGGATTACCAAGGGCACCTCTGCCTATCATCAATCCTGAAGCCCCGGTTGCATCCATAAGCTCAAGTGAATCGCAAACGCTCCTTGAATCGCCGTTGGCTATAACGGGTACCGGTGATCTTCGAACGATACGCTCAATCTCACTTTTTCTGACTTCTCCTGCGAACATATCCGATCTGTACCTTCCATGCACGGCTATTGCTGAAGCTCCTTCGTCTGCGAGAATAGCTGGAAGGCTGTCCGGAACAGGCTCCGAAGGGGACCACCCTATGCGGATCTTAACAGTGACAGGCAGTGAAGTCTGCGACGAAACGGCTCTTACAATAGCAGCCAGCGCGGGGATGTTCCTGAGAAGAGCTGAACCTGAGCCGCTGCTGACCACCTTTTTTACAGGACAACCGGCGTTGATATCTATGAAATCAAAACCCATCTCCGATACTATCCCGGCTGCCCCCTCAAAATCTCCGGGCCTGCTTCCGAATAGTTGAACCCCTATCGGTTTTTCCTCAGCATGAAAACGCAGGAGTTTGTGTGATTTTACGGATTTTCTTGATAATCCCGCGGCCGCGACCATTTCAGTCACTACAGCGGTAGCCCCCATGCGGCGGCATATCCTTCTGAACGCCGAATCAGTGGAACCCGCCATCGGCGCGAGAACCACTCCGTGAGTATATTCACTGAAAGCACTGTTTTCCATGAAGGCAAACATATACATGGGATGACTTGCAGCGCAATTACCAGAATGATGGAAGTGATGTGCAATGGCATGTGACATATGTCTTTTCCTTGACAGCGAGACAGAAAGCAGCATAAGACGGACATGGAGCATTCTGAGAACAAGGGGACTCTCATCACCGCTTCTGCGGTCCGGCGGCAAGCCGCATCTCACCCTGGCTATATGGGAGGATCTTGAACCTGATTTAATCCTGGATGACATTGAGGATTTTGCCAGTACGCACAGGATATTTCCAGTTACATTCTCTTCGATAGCAACTTTTGGTCCGGAAAGCGGAACCGTGTTTCTCGGCCCGGTTTTTACACCTTCACTCATAATCGTACACGATCAGCTTTACAGGATCTTCAAGGAAATGAAGGAGTTCTCAGAGGGGCTCTACCGTCCCGGTTCCTGGGTCCCGCACTGTTCACTCACCCTGGGGCTTCCGCCTGCAGACCTGCCGGAAGCGATCAATACCTGCATGGATATCATCCATCTTCCCATAAGAGGATGGATTAAGGAAATCGGCCTTCTAACCTTTGATCGCGAATCGGTACACTCAATCAGAAGCTACAAGCTGGGGGAATAAGGGGCCGGGCCTTAAATCCTATCCCCTTGACTACACTTAATCTTTATGCTAAACTGAACTTGCAGATATAAATGCAGCAGTATCATAATATTAAGCGGATAAGATCGAATTGATATAGATTCTTCAGCACCACTCATGTCAAATGAAAGGACAATATTATGGCACCCCCCCCCCCGTTTTCAAATAATAATCTTAATATTATCTCTGATCCTCATCTACACAGTGCTTGCAGATGCTCCCTCGGATAACGACATACCAACTCTTGCCATGAGGATACTCGGCTCTGGTTTATTTGCCGAAGACATCACTATGGAGCTTCTTTGCGAACTGTCATGGCTGAATTTCGATGCCGTCAACTTTAGTGGAGATGCTTCAAGTACTAAATTTCAAAATCTCATGTTACTCTGCGACAGCGCGGGGGTTTACTACTCCATCTGCCCCGCGGAGGTAATGCAGTACCTCAAGGCATGGGGAGATTCCACTAAATACAGATACTGGTTTCGGAACAGCGATGAATCACTAATCTCCAATTCCTGCTTTGCCAGGAGTGATGCTGATTTTGATTCATTAGTGCAGTATTCCACAGCAGCATTGATGCATGCAGATACGAACTATTCTATTGAAGCAACAATCGTTGATGAACTGGCTGAGAGTACAGAGGGTCACGACTTCCTCTGGTACTACGAGGTGTACGACGAAGCGCCATCCCTGCAGGGCAGGCACGT
>JAIOSX010000234.1 GCA_021107345.1 Candidatus Aegiribacteria sp. | reverse complement strand
GCCGGCCGCGCGTGGGATCAGATCAGGACAAGCATCTGCTATATGAATCTGGATGTCAGAATTGCCGGCGCGCATGGCGGAGTAAGCGTGGGGCCGGACGGGGCAACGCACCAGGCCCTTGAGGATGTAGCCCTCATGCGGGTGCTGCCGAACATGAAGGTTCTTGTTCCGGCGGATTCCAACCAGACAAGAGCAGCGGTTCTTGCGTCCCTTGAAGCTGACGGTCCTGTTTACATCCGCTTCGGCAGAAATCCCGTTCCGCAGCTCTACACCAGTGATGAAAAGGTTAAGATCGGCCGGGGGAATCTGCTTAGAGAAGGAAATGACGTAACACTGGTTGCGTGCGGAGCCATGGTGAGTCTATCCATAGAGGCTGCATCCATCCTTCAGGGCAGAGGTATTTCCGCAGGAATCATTGACATGGTTTCGGTGAAACCACTTGACAGAAAACTTCTTGTGGGACAGGCTGAAAAGACGGGAGCTGTTGTTGTTGCGGAGGATCACCAGGTAGCGGGTGGACTGTTCGGTACTGTAGCGGAGACTCTGGCACGGGAAATGCCTGTAAAAATGGATGTTGCAGCAGTTCAGGACAGTTTCGGCACCAGTGGAACCCCCGCTGAAGTGAGGGAGATATTCGGACTTGCAGCATCTGCAATAGCCGAAAAAGCAGTGAGGATCATGCATTAGAAGAACCGTTCAGGGAGGCTTATATATCTATTAAACCCCCTCTGTTATTGACTTGAACCATACCCGTCTTTAGTATGCGTAGTATTGTGGATTAGGTTACTAATTGTTATTCCAAGTTAAGCAGGAGGGAACTATGGCACGAGTACTCATATGTGACCCGGTTGCACAGGATGCTATTGAAGCTATCCGTAATGCCGGCCATGAAGTAGTCGAGAAAACAGGCATGTCAGTTGAAGAACTAATGGAGACCGCACCGCAGTTCGACGCTCTGGTTGTTCGCGGTGCGACGAAGGTCAGAAAGCCCGTTCTCGAAAAGGCGGTTAAAGGGAATCTCAAGCTGATAGTCCGCGGCGGAGTAGGGCTTGATAACATCGACCTTGATGATGCCGCTGAACTGGGTATATCGGTCAGGAATACTTCCGCCGCAAGCAGCGTTGCCGTTGCCGAGCTTGCATTGGCCCATATGCTGGCGTGCAGCCGTTTCCTGGGCCCCGCTAACTGCACCATGAAAAAAGGCGAGTGGAACAAAAAGGCGTACGGCAAAGGCAAGGAACTTATGAATTCAACACTCGGTCTTATCGGGTACGGACGCATTTCACGTGAAGTGGCCAAAAGGGCGAAGGCGTTCGGGATGAAAGTTATTTTCTTTGACCCCTTCATTGATGACGAAGAGGGCGCGCAGAAAGTGGATCTTGATACGCTCTGCAAAGAATCCGATTTCATAAGCCTTCACATTCCCCACAATAAGGAAACACATTACCTTCTTGATGCTCCTCAGTTCGATATGATGAAGGACGGAGTAGTTGTGGTAAACTGCGCCAGAGGTGGTACGGTAAACGAAACCGCCCTGCTTGAAGCTATGAAATCCGGGAAGGTATTCGCTGCGGGAATCGACGTTTACGAAGAGGAACCCGCCAAAGGGAATATCCTTGCGGAATTCGAAAGAACCGTTGCCACTCCTCATATCGGAGCCGGAAGCGCCGCCGCCTCAAAGCGTGTGGGCGCTGAAGTGGCCCGCACGGTTAACGAATTTTTCGAGTAAAAGTATAAGATCATTCAAATGAAAGGTGGATACATGCGGAAAAACTGGATAGGTATTCCAGCCCTCATGATTCTCCTTCTGCTGCCTTCTCTGTCAGTTGCCCAGGATGATGACGAAATATTGACACCGGTAGCAGAAGAACAGCTGGAGGAACCTGATCCCGGACTTGATGTGTCCGGCGCCGTTACAGTGCAGGATAAGGATAACGATGCCGGAGACCAGCTGCTGGTCTCTTTTGAGCCGCCGGCTGATACCGAAGGCATCCATTCCTACAATGTCTACAGGCGCGATGCCTCTTATGTGGGCGAAGACACCTGGAACCTGGTGGAGATCATCCCTGCGGATGAACCTCTGGAGTTCATCGATGGTTACGATCCCGAATTCCCGATCGAACCGGGAGTTCTGTACGAATACAGAATAGCATCTGCTACTGTTGATGGGGAAGAGTACTTCGGTTCTGTATACGAAGCTGATACTGTCTCAGCAGGCGAGATCTATCATACGGGTAAAACTAGGGTTCTGATTGCCGGAGGACTGTTCATCTTCCTGATCTTCTACTATTTCGGCAAGGCCCAGAAGGGTACGAAAATGTACCTCAGGCCCATTGCCGGTATAGAGGCCATCGATGAAGCCATCGGCCGTGCGACGGAAATGGGCAAGCCCATTCTTTACGTTCCTGGGCTTTCCGCTATTTCAGATGTGGCAACCATTGCAAGCCTGACAATTCTCGGACGGGTTGCAAAAAAGATAGCCCAATACCAGACACCGCTTATGGTTCCAAACCGTGATCCAATAGTTTACACAATTGCCGACGAAGTCGTTAAACAGGCTTATATGGAAGCAGGACGCCCCGATGCTTACGATCCGGATTCCGTCTTCTTCCTTACAACAAGTCAGTTTGCCTTCGTCGCTGGAGTCAACGGTATAATGATGAGGGAAAAGCCGGCAACGAACTTCTACCTTGGCATGTTCTGGGCTGAATCGCTCCTTCTGGCAGAGACGGGCTCTCTGTCCGGCGCTATTCAGATAGCAGGAACCGACGCCGTTACTCAGCTCCCTTTCTTTATAACCACATGCGATTACACACTTATAGGCGAGGAACTCTATGCGGCCAGCGCATACCTTGGCCGTGAGTCGAAACAGATTGGCGCTGTAAAGGGGCAGGATTCCTGCAAAGCAATAATCATGAGTTTCATTACTCTGGCGTTGTTACTGGCGATAATAGATATGGTAGCTGGAACACATGCCCTTGACTGGGTGCGTCAGGTTATAACCATGCCAATAGTGGATTAGCCCACCGGAAAGGAGTTTGAACAGTGAAAAGAACTGTTCCGCTTATGATAGTCATGGTGGGCGGAATACTGATGATGATTCAGTACTTTGTTCCCCACCAGTACTCACAGGTCGTGTTCAACAACTACACGCAATGGGCACCAATTGTTGGAGCCTTCGCTCTGGTAC
>JAIOSX010000155.1 GCA_021107345.1 Candidatus Aegiribacteria sp. | reverse complement strand
CCGGTGTAGATGGGTCTGCTGTTAGATAAGTTCCTTCAGGTTTTTCGAAACGAACTGAAGAAGCCACAACTGTACTCATCGGTCCTGAATAGATTATCTCAACATCAAGTGTTGTCTCCGGCTGTGCAGTGATATTAGCATAAATATTCTTCTCAGGTGTAAATCCAGCTGTACCATAGCTTGCTACCCATTCGTCATGCCAGATATCCTGATCCGTAACACTATCTGAGAGCCGAACTTCCTGAGCGATCTCTTTGTTGTTGTTTAAGATACATTCAATTCCATCTTGTTGTATACTACTGTCCCAAGCATATTCTGTAGTCCTATTAAAGTATATACCATCAGGTGTGGTCATATTCAGAGGATTATATGATTCACCGCCCCCCTCCGCTGAAAGAGCTGTATTCCAGCAATTCTCTTCAATATTATCTATTCCATTCCAAGTTGAATTATCATTACAGTTTGTTATGCATGATGCTATTGCTGAATCGAAGAATTCCCATCCGTACCTGAAATAGAACTGTTTGTACTTCAACCAATCATCAGTAGAGCCGAACTCTCCAGTAAAGTTTATTGGGTACTTTGAGAATACTAACTCATAACCTGTATCATTAAGTTTAAAGCAGTCCCAAGAGATTCTAGTCGGCATATCTACCAGAGGTTCTTCTGGATTTGTACCGTGCTCACCAATGCAACAGACACTGAATCCCTTAATAATATCAACTGCACCATGAAGATTGTCTGCAGCCAGTGTATCTGCATATGCAGCTCCCATTGACAACCAAACAGCCCAGTCATCTATCGGCATATCCTCAAGAAAATAGAACCACGGATGTTCAGAAGGTTCGGGCAGCTCAGTGAAAGCCCAGTATCCGGCATTTGACGGTTCAATCAGGCTCAGCGGATCTGCAATACCTCCTGGCCAACCTTGCTGACTCTCATCCCATAATGGATAGTCAATTCTCTGAAAATGTAAGTGTGTATAATCACTTGAGGACTGATCATACATTGTACCTACTATTTTACTAAAATCGAGGTGTTCAAACTCGGAGTAGGAAGGTTCATTAAGATGCTGATAACACCAGTAGTATCCTGGATGCAGATCATCCTCAACAACAACTACCCAACCTGTGGTAGATGAAACTATATCTATGACCATCCCTTCAGCTACAGGATTAACAGGCGGAAATGTGGTTCCTACAGGCGGTAGGAGATCGATTCCGGGATGAAAATTGGATGTAGTTTCATCAACTGTATCCCATTCCCTATTGTAGCATCCGTATATTCTGTCTGTCTTATGAGATACATCATCAGGATCAAGCGGCCAGCCAAAGGGTAAAGCTACCATACAGAAAAGCAATACCAGGATAATTGAGTATTTCATTCTACTCACCGCCTGTTAGCCGGGATACTACCAGTGGAAGGCTTTTATCTTGGGGACCAATTTGCCAGATGGTGTTCATCTGCATTAAAGTGAATGAAGCTCTCGGAGATATATGCGCTATCTTAGGTGTTGATTCAGTGATCTTTACATCATCATGATCAAAGTCGAATAGATGGGCATTATAGATATGATGTGTAGGAGAGATGCATGCTGATACCAGTGCATACTTGGCTTCATTATCACAGTTTGGAAACCTTAATCCACTGTAATCTCCGTAAATAGACTCTCTTGATACTATTTCAGTATTGCTTTGACAATCATAAAGGGTTACTGTTTGTGGTGATCCTGCATATATACATAAGTACCTTTCATTTGGAGTGAAGAAGAATTGTCCTCCCCATAAGTCCATGAAGTGCTTGAGTATCTCACCTGTATTGCCATCAAATAGTGTAACTTCCCTTTCTTCCTCATAGTTACCATTAAATACTACTATGTAACTCCCATTGTTAGATACTAATGGCCACTTAATATATTTAATACCGTGTATATCATAGGTTAATCGAACAGACCCATCTCTGTTTAATACCCAGAGTGTTGCCCCAGGCTCTCGAGGAGATGATTCAGATGCGAGTAATTTTGAAGTCACCGCTATTGTATTTCCATCTCCACTAATGGAATAATTTCTTCTGTAAGACCAAGGAGCTGTAACTTCCTTGAAACTCCCATCTGCATACAGTATACATGCGTTATCATAGGTAATTGGATAGTCAGGATCAGTCGAACTTAGATCAGATCCTGTAACTCCTATCAATCCATCCCTTGAAAGCCTTATATAATCCTCTGCCATGGCCAGCTGACCGATTGTCTCACCGAATCTGTTCACAACATAACCAGGTTCGGAAACAACATTGGTAGGCATATCAGGGCTGTCATAATGAAAAGGTTCTCCCGGAGGGTTCACTATGAAATTCTCTCGCCAGTAATCCTCCCCAGGGAAAATCCAGTCCGCATCAATATGTACTTGATTTCCTTCTCTATCGAAGAACAGGTGAAGATCCTGGGCTATGACTGCCCTGACCCTGCAGTCCAGCCAGTACCTGTCTTCTTCCGGAATACTCTCATCATTGAGTATCTCTTCGAGCCACGGTATTGGATATCCATCTGTAAGGGATGCTTCAAGCTCTTCCGGAGTTTCCGCTCTGAACATCTCAACTACTTCAATTGAATTCAAATCCTCAGTCTGAGCAAGGACTGAAGTACAAATCGTCAACACTAACGTTACTATCGTTTTCATTTTTCCCCTTTTCGAATCACATTATGGATTGCTTATTCATTACCTGGAAGTACTCCGGCGGAGGACGGATCAGAGGGTAACGTAGAGTTACCCCCCCCCCAAGTTAAATAAACAGTATTTGAATTGTTCTTAGCATTTATCCTGGAGGATTTCCTGTTTTGATTGGAGTCTGCTTTGTAAGACAGGTTGAAGTGGTTTGAACTGTTAGCAGATATTGAAGTTATTGTCTTAATCTGTTTCCGATTGAACCCATGAAATGAATTGTATATTCTCATTCAAAAATTATAATTACCTGACTCAGCAAATCAAGTGGGGTTTTATTATGCTGTTAAGATCCCCGCCCCCCTTCCGGGAGACGGGGTTTTTAACGACGCCACGCTCAAGACACTGTCCTACATTTCATATGTATGCGTTAACATGAGCGGGTGTTGATAACTCCCTTCTAATTCCTCCTCACAACAAAGCTCCCGGTACTGACCTCAGAGCCGATGCTGCACTGAAGAAGGTACACTCCATTGGGTACCGGTGTTCTATCAGCTGTATAACCATCCCAGTGAAGAACGCTTCCCGATTCAGCATGACCGCTCCAGATCATGCGACCGGAAACATCATAGATCTTCACCGAAGCTTCTTCGGAATATTCAACAACAGGAATAGCGAACATCCAGCCTTCGT
>JAIOSX010000309.1 GCA_021107345.1 Candidatus Aegiribacteria sp. | reverse complement strand
GCCTGCGCACAGGCAATAGAGGCGTTCGGCCCTACGGATGATAATGTGGCGAAACTAAGGAACAGCCACAGGTTCATACCGGAATTCATGGGCATTACATGGGATGAGGTCTTTGCTGATCCCCGATACCTTCTCTTCTGGAACAAGGTCTTCTGGCCCAAGGTGCCTGCAGAGAAAAGGGAAGCATACGGAGTGAACAGCGCTGAAGGCTGGCGGGATGTTCTAAAAGAAAAATTCTACGACCCCTTTGTGAAGGAAGAACCTGTTCCGAAAGCTGATTCATCAAAGGCGTTGATCAGGTTCTGGGAAAAGGTTTACCCGGTTCACGAAGCCCTTGACCTTTTGAATGACCCTCCAAGGCCGGTGATAGAGAGGAAGTAATCATGGCAGTTTTGTTGAAGAGAAACCTGTTTTCACTGACTCTCCTGGCAGTGTTGGCAGCAGCCTTTCCTGTTGCGGCTCAGTACGCGGGGACACCCGGAGATATTCCTCCGATTTCCGATTCCTATCAGTTGGATGTTGGTATTACTCAGCCCTGTTCCTCAGCTTTCAGTATATCCGGAATAACCGATGAAGAGGCGCAGCGCATGGAGAACCCCGGTGAGGATGAGATCATTTACAGGCGTGACGGGGTCACAATTGCCCGTCTTGAGTATTTCGAGAAACAGTATGACTTAGAATACGTTTTTGCAGGCGAATGGGGCCTTAATTATGAGAGAATCGATAACGAAGCAAGTATCAGCCAGCTCAGCCCTTCCGGGAGATACTATGCGATAGGAGCCGATGGCACCGGTACAAACAGGGGGCCGGTTTACGTAATCGATCTGGAGACCGGCGTAAAATACTGCACCACACCTTCCAGTATATGGCACTGCTCGGACTGGGTCGAAGGGGATTATCTGCTTATAGTGAGCAGCGGTTATTCTGCCTCCAATATCGAGAAGTGGATGAACGATGATCTGGCGAACATACCCTGGTTGAACACAGATTACATGACTGAAGCGCAGGGAAGCTCAAATAATTTCGTACTCTATCATGGTGGCAGTTCTCGGATGATTCTGCCGGAGGACAGATATTACAGCTACAGTACCAGAGGTATTCCGGGATCATACGAAAACGGGATTTTCTTTGATGTTGCAGCTTCGGCGAATGTCATACCTTCCCTTGCAGGGATCGAGTACAGAAGTGATTTCAGAGAATGGATCGATTCCACAGGTTATGATAATGCCTTTCCGAATTCCTATTTCCGGGTTTATGTGGATACAGGAGTAAACAGTGTTTCGAACATTCTTCAGATGGACCCAGGCATGGTTGTAGAGGGATATCTGAATGCCATGAAAGGCGGGAATATATACGGGATGCTGGATTATCTGAGCTTAACATGGACTCAGCGGAACGTCATTACAACTGAAGACAGGGAAACGGTGGAGAATATGCTCTTGCTGTTTTCAGCTCTTGAGTATTGGAACTGTGAGGTTTCGCAGGATGGAGACCGTGCGGATGTAGCCTGCGAACTGATCCTGCCCGGTTATAGAGCAGCGAACCGTTTTACATTGGTTAATTATAACGGTAGATGGTGGATTGATGATTGGAAGTTTGACGATGAATCTTCCATGATCAGCGGGAACAGTACGGCTGGGTGGTTCTCACCACTAATAGAAAAGATATTAAAGATGTTTTCCTCCATTATATTTGGACGGGAAATATAAACAGGCTCAAAATGTATTTCCGTATTACAACGGCGGTATCGCTACAGTGTCCGAAAGGGTGGTTATCATGAATTTTACGGTAAGAACGGTGCGTTTGATTACTTTTCTGACAGCGATGCCCATCACGGTCTGTTTTGCTTCAGCGGGTTCGACACAGGTTATGAATTGGGAAACAGCACCGGCAGATGCCTCGATGCCCGGCAGCATCGTGGAAACTGTGCTTTCAACTGTAGGGGAGGCGGTTACTGAGTCCACCGTCTGGACGGAAGCTGATGATCCGTTTGCACCTCCGTATCAATCAGGCTGGCCTCAGATAATGGTGGTCAACCCCAACTTCCGACCGGCGGGTGTGGTTCTTGCCGACCTTGACCGGGATGACACGCTTGAGGTTATCGCAGGGTCAACTGACAACGAGTTCCGAGTCTGGAGGTACGATGGAACCCTTATGTCCGGCTGGCCTGTGAACCTTGGCGGAGCGATCCAGTCAAAGGCAGCAGTGGCTGACCTGGACGGCGACGGTGACCTGGAGATTATAGTTTCCGTGAAGTCAGGATATATCCATGTTCTGCATCATGATGGTACACCCATGTCCGGCTGGCCGAAGCCCTCAGGAGTTACCGGGGGATTTCGTGCGCCAACGATCTACGATCTTGATGGAGATAACGTTCCGGAGATAATGATAGGCAGCCCCACGAATGTAAGAGTCTGGCATGCTGACGGCAGCATTATGTCAGGTTTTCCTCAAACGGTAGGTGGGAATATTACTGCGACTTTAGCTGTGGGCGACATCACAGGCGACGGTGTTCCGGAGATTTTTGCGGAAGCACTGGACGGGAAGCTCTACTCTTTCCAGATTGATGGAACTGTCACGCCGGGCTGGCCGGTGACGTTCGGCCTCAGCAATTCATACGGTGCTCCCTCAATAGGTGATCTCGATGGTAACGGTCTGTGTGAGGTACTGGTGGCAGGATACCAGATAATGACGATAACAGAGGTTTACGCCTACAACGGAGATGGATCGATTGTTACCGGTTTCCCGCTCAGCTATCCCGGCCTTCAGAGCTATTCCTGTCCGGTACTGGCTGACGGTGACGGTGACGGTGACCTTGAGATATGGCACTCGGCGAAGCTGAGCGCTGGTCTGGAAGCGTTCTATGCCTGGGACCATACGGGTACGCTGCTGTCCGGCTGGCCGGTAATGTCCCAGGTAAACATGGAAGGGTCACCTATTGTCGCCGACTTCGACGGTAATCCGGGGCTGGAAGCCGTCATTGTTGACAACAGCAGCCCGAACCTGGTCTACGGCTACAATCTTGATGGATCGGTTGCCATCGATTTTCCATTCTCAAGACCCGGTTATTGCGGACCAAACAGCCCTGAAGTTGGTGACATTGACCGGGACGGAGACCTGGAAATGGCTTTAACCATGGGCTCGGGACATGTGGGGGTCTGGGATTTTCCTGTTGACTATTCGGAACCGACTACCGGCTGGGGAGCACTCTTCCACGATGACTGGAACACGAACCAGTACGGGTTCGTGGTTCCCCACGAGACCACGTCTATTGAAAACAGCGAAACATCTCCTGCTCATCAACTGCTGAGGGCCTGCCCAAACCCGTTCAATTCAATGACAATGATAGATTTCTCACTTGCTGCCACCGGCTGTGTATCGCTGGATGTCTACGATATCACCGGCAGATGTGTTCTGCAACTGGTGGACAGCGAACTGGCATCAGGTTCCCATTCATTCGGATGGAGCGCCTCTGACCTGGCCAACGGTGTCTACATGGTGCAACTCACTACCGCAGAGGGGCGCTCTTCTTTGTGTCTGATGCTTCTTAGATGATAGTTATTCATGGGTTCGGGAGTTAATCCACTCGGATAATCGAACTGATGTAGAAGAGTAAATAAAATCTCTTTTCAGCATTGCACACTTCATTACAGGAGTTTATTATCATTCTGTCGGCAGCGTCAGGGAAGCCGGTGAAAATCCGGCGCGGCCCCGCCGCTGTAACCGGGAACGAAACCGCAGCAGCCATCTCCCATAAGGGGTGAGAAGGCGCGGAAGTAGG
>JAIOSX010000014.1 GCA_021107345.1 Candidatus Aegiribacteria sp. | reverse complement strand
GATCTATGGAGGACTTCAGTCCTCCTGGGACTACGGCCCCCTGGGCGTGGAACTGAAGAAGAACATTGAAACCAGCTGGTGGAATTTCATGGTTTCCACCAGGCCGGACGTTGTAGGAATGGATTCGGCCATAATAACACATCCTGATATCTGGAAGGCTTCGGGCCATCTGAAGAACTTTCATGACCCGATGGTTGACTGTCTGAAATGCAAAGGCAGATTCCGACAGGATCATGTTGAAGGAGAAAATTGTCCCGAATGCGGAGGCCCGCTGACCGAACCCAGAGATTTTGGGCTTATGTTCAAAACACAGATGGGTGCCCTGGAGGATGACTCCGATACGGTTTATCTCCGACCAGAAACGTGCCAGTCTATTTTCGTGAATTTCAGAAACATCGTAACTGCGACCAGGCAGAAGCTGCCCTTCGGAATTGCTCAGATAGGAAAGGCTTTCAGGAATGAGATAACTGCGCGTAATTTCGTATTCCGATCCAGAGAATTTGAGCAGATGGAGATGGAATTCTTCTGTCTTCCGGAAGAAGCTGAAAAATGGTTTGAGTACTGGATGGATGAGAGATTGAAATGGTACAACTTACTTGGCATAAAGAGCAAGAACATCAGAACACGAAGACATGATGACAGTGAGCTTGCCCATTATGCCAGCTCCTGTTTTGATATCGAATACACCTTCCCCTTTGCCACGGGCGGCTGGGGTGAGCTTGAGGGCATAGCGAACAGAACTGACTATGACCTGAAGGCACACATTGAAGAGAGCGGACAGGATCTTTCCTATCCTGACCAGATCAATCAACAGAAAATTATTCCCTGCGTTATCGAAACAAGCGGCGGCATCGGAAGAACCATGCTTGCCGTTCTTCTCGACGCGTACCGCGAAGAGGAGATAGAGGGCAGAGAGAGGATCGTTCTCGGCCTCCACCGCGCCCTTGCCCCTGTTAAGGCAGCAGTACTGCCGCTTTCAAAGAAGCTGTCCGAGAGTGCGATTGCAGTCTTTGACCTGATAAGACCTCATTTCCCCGTACAGTTCGATGAGACCGGCTCGATCGGAAAGCGCTACCGGAGGATGGATGAAGCAGGTACACCATTTTGTGTAACCTTCGATTTTGATTCCCTTGATGATAACAGTGTCACCATCCGTGAGAGGGACTCGCTTGACCAGATAAGGATCCCTGTTGATAGCCTGGTCAAGAAGCTGAAGGATCTCATGGACAACGGCTGGACTGCCGAGCAGGAATGAAGCCTTTTACCGTAGTAGTTCCTACATGGAAGAACCTGGAATATCTTGACCTGATGTACAGGGGTCTCACACGTAACAGTGCTGTAACTCATGAGATCATTATCTTCTTCAACGAATTCGACGAATCCTGTGAAGAATGGATGCGTGGAAAGGAAATACTGTACTGCGTATCAGAGGAGAATACAGGTGTATGTATTGCCGTTAACAGAGCAGCTTCTATCGCAACAACCGATTTTATCTGCTATATGAATGACGACATGTACCCGCTGCCAGGCTGGGATACAGCACTTGCTGGATATTCGGGCCTTGCCGATAAACTGTGGCTATCTGGAACCGCCATAGAGCCGGGTAACTCCACTCCATGCTATATTGGAAACAGGAACTACGGTAATTCTCCTTCCACTTTCGAGGAGGAGAGACTGTTAAGCGAATACAGAACCCTCTTCAGACCTTATAATGTTGTCAGTACGTGGACGCCTGTTCTTCTTTCCAGAAGGGACTGGGAGGCCATAGGTGGTTTCGACGAGGAGTACTTCCCGGGTTTCGGCAGCGATCCTGATCTTGCTATGAAGATGTACACTCACGGATGCCGACATTTCATAGGAGTAGGTAACAGCCTGGTCTATCATTTCGCCAAAGGGACGACTGCCCGTTTCAACGGCTCCCCAACCATGGATCCAAGGATATATTTCAAGAGGAAATGGGGAATTACCTGGAAGAAATTCTTCAAACAGACCATTCACCGGAACTCTGTCATCTCCCCGGCACTACTTGATAAAATGCAATAAGAACCTGCCAGAACTGCAACTCATGATTATTGAATTTCCCCGATATGCGGACTCTATATATCCACGGTTTTCACCTGCTTTAGTGTACTTATAGTTACGATTCTTTCAAACTCCAGAATTATGATTACCATTGACAGCATATTACCTGAATTAATAGTGTTTGATAAAGAAGATATTGAAAAGAAATGAAGACTCTACATTCGGTAAGAAAAGGGACGGTATCTGAATGAATCAGTTCACAAGCCAGATTATTGCGTTTTCCATATTTGCAGGTGTGGTATGGGGTATGACTAAGCTTCTTCGATGTAAACCCATTAATCCCGGAATCGCAAATCCTGAGAAAAGTTCTCTTAGGGCTTTGGTTGCTGTCACTGGTACAATTGTCATTCTCTGTCTGTTTGAGCTGGTGCGGAGATCACCACAGGCTGGAATACTGGGGCCAGGAGCCCAATTCGAGCAATTCGGTGACCTTATTCCAGCGTTCATTGCTTTTATACTATTCCTTTTGCCTGCCGGGATTTTCGTTACCAGAGCCCATGAACCTTTGAACAGTGTCGGGATTTCAAGAACTAATCTATGGCAATCAGTGGTAATTAGTTTTGTTTTTGTAGTCTTGATGTTCTACATCCAGAACGGTGAATTGCTTGAGAAGTTACAGGGGCTTGAGCAGAGGCATGGTATCAGATTAATCTATTTCGCATTCATAGGATTCGAGGAAGAGATCCTCTTTCGAGGATACCTGCAAACCAGGTTAGTTGCCTGGCTGGGCAAATGGCAAGGCTGGGCTATGGCTTCAGTAATTATGGCTCTTGGACACTTCCCCCTCAGAATGGTGATAGAAGACAAGGCCTTGGGTGATGCATTTATCGATTCTCTGGGTCTTATCCCAGTTAGCCTCTTCTTCGGGTTTTTAATGCTACGAACAAAGAACGTTCTAGCCCCTGCAATAATCCATACATTCACTAACTGGATTAGTGAATTGGATTGAACGAGTACCGAACAAGACGGTTTCACTCGACGACTTAAAGCCGCGAGTGAACCGTAGCGTTCGCTTTCGAAAATATAACTTGCGCCAATTTAAGTATTAGGTTATATTATAACCACAATGAAATAT